>CAZZEC010000263.1:0-2813 GCA_964652565.1 uncultured Bacteroidia bacterium | reverse complement strand
TGCAGCCAAATTGATCATATGAATCTCTCCAGCATGAAAAGGCATATCCTGGTTTTTTCTATCGAGTAATTCATACATGCGTTGCATTTGAGCCATATACAAGGTATCTCTCCCATTGTAGGGGAGTTTGAGTTGAGTGATATCCATAGATTCTTTTGTGATCGCTTTTGCTTCATGGACCATATATTGTACATCTCTATACATGCGATACGACGATCGACCCACTAGCCTGCTATGAAAAAACTTCTCTGGATCAGTTTCCTTCATCACACTCAAAATATGTTCAGGAGTTGAAGAGGGATCTACTGCTTTTGCCACCATGGCTGATGTTATTGCACTAATATCCCTTGCATACCCTAAGTCAAAGATTGAAAGTCTGTAAGCTGCCTGATACGCTGCATCACTTTCTCCTGGATATACCATCCCGATCATAGGCGTATATAGCAACCCTGCACATACCATTTCTCCTCCATAAAATCGACTCAATGCATAAGAATATCCCTCTAAATCCCTCTTTGCAAAGGGTCTGGCGACTAAGGCCCATTCCTGAAGCCATGCCATTCTTCGTGCTTTCTCTTCAAAGGGTTCTGGCTCGAAGCTTTCCGTAGATTTCAAAGATTGAATTTCCGACTCGTATCTTTTTTCCAAATAAGTTGCAAAAGCATAAGGGTCAGGTCCTTCACCTCTATACATTCTTATGCCTTCCTCCAGGATATGATCACTCAGTAAAATTTTCCATCTCGTATCGTCCGTTGTTCCCCCTGCCGGCAGATTGAACGCCCATGTACCTTCTGGTGAAGGCTCTCTGATCATATTGTCCAAACTGTCTACAAACCCATATTCTACGTTGATATTGTATCTACTCCACATTTCGGTAGGTGCACCCATCGCATCACCAATTGCAGATCCCACTAGCATCCCTAAGACTTTATCGTATAATGCTTCTCTCGGAATACTCAGAAAGGGGATATTTTTCATATCTGTGCTATCAGGAATTACGTTCATAGAAGCCCGATCAGATGGAGGCGCTTGATGACAAGAAACACCTACAAGTATTATCCCAATAATGATCAACGGATGAAGCATCCATCTTTGAGTAACATTTAGTCCATATTGTCCAAAACACATACCACTTATATTAATTGAGTTCCTCAATACGGCCCGATTTCACCCAATGACTGGCGAGTGAAAGGAGTGCATCTTTCTTACTCAATTCCATATTAAGCGGAAGCTGTGCCAGTCCAATCATTCTCCTTATGATTTCTGCACCCGTAAAACCCGCCAACATTTCATTATCAAAGCCCTCTGGCTTTTGATAAGATGACCAAATCAATTGGATGATTTCCGAGGGCTGCTGAGACATGTACATGTGTGCAATCATCACTCCCAGCTCAAACTCTGCTCTACCCATAAATCCAAATTCGGGATCAATAATCTTCACTCCATTTTCAACTTTTAGCCAGCTTCTAGGGTAATAATCTCCTTGTAGCAAAGAATCTCCATGAGATAAATACACCTGCCCCAAAGCATCTACTAATTCTCGCAGTTCCTGATCTCTTTTATACTTTAACGCAACGGTCTCTAATCCAGGCTGGATATCATCCAGATTAAACCCATGATCCTCACGATAAGGATATATGAACATATGTTCATGATTTAATTTACGCATTCCCATATTTGCTGGAAAATGGTCAACGATATCTGTCGTATCCCAATTATGAAGAATATTGATAAAATGCATCAATGCGTTTACTTCCTCTGAGCTCAAATTTGAGTCCGCTTGATACAAATATGTGTAATCACCTCCTTTTCCCAGATCTTCCAATGCCAGGATAAAATTTCCCCCATCATACCCCAAGCAGTGAGGAACTAAATGATTGATATCCTCTATTTTTTGTACAACTTGGAAGAAATTAGCTTCCACTGCTACTCTATCGACGGGTGCTGCAATCTGAGGAAACTTTTCAACCCAGGGTCTTGCTTGCTTTAATATGATACTTCGCTTCTGAGTTTTCACCCGAATTACATAATTCATGTTCCCTTCGCCAGGTTTCTCAGTATGGCGGACATCTTCATCTGAATCCATCCAGTGGCGATCTTTTAGATATTGATCTAATGCATTCCAATCATTACCGTCGAGGAAGTATTTGTCTGGATAGTGATCTACAAAACGCGCTTTTAAATCCATATATGAAAATATTTGTTAACTCAAGTCTAAACTATCAATCTTCCGACAATCCAACAGCACACTACTCCTTTCACTGTCCACAATACCGTTCTGATCCAGTTAGAACTTACCAATTTTCTGATGGATTCCCAATCCTTTCCATCAATGAGTTGACCATGTAATGGAACTTGAATGAAAAAAGTTGATCCCCAAACTCCTAGTGTAAGTATGACAAGTATCCATGCCTCATAGTTTCTAATATATCCAGGCCTATTCAGCAACAACATCACGGTGGTAATTAACTCCAGGACCATGATTGGCGCTACGACCCAACCCGTTCTTGTCGTATGAAGAGATTCATACTGCTTAAACTTCTCTTCATTGACTTGGGAAAATAACGGATAGTGTACTACCTGAACAAACCAAATGAGGCCTGTCATAAACAAGGTAGTAAATATCACACACAGGAAGGTATATTTTGCAATCATAAGATAAGTCTAACAAATGAAATACCCCTAAAGTAATGCAACCTTCAAGGATATTGGGATGTTTGTCAGGGATGCTGTTTGATCTGGATATTCCGGTGCCCATAAGGCAAGACACCCCGCCGTGGTGCCTTTACGATGATTGTTGCATACCTGCTAGT
>CAZZEC010000262.1:0-5821 GCA_964652565.1 uncultured Bacteroidia bacterium | reverse complement strand
AAACCCTTCACAAGTAAATATCCCAGTGAGTTTTCAATAGTCATGTATCTAAGAGAAGACTATAATCCGGGATTATTTTTTGAAAAACATCAATTACAACTACTTTCAGACTTGGAGATTGAACTTAATATAGATATTTATTTTTTGAGAGACGATTGAACACTAGATCTATAGGTAAATCAGACGCCAAACGCCAATTCAAAGCAAGCGCCAGATTCCTGATCGGGGCGATCAATGATGCGGATATTTCCGCCCATTTTTACGACCATGGACTTCACCAAAGCCAGACCTATACCCGTGAAATGAGATTGTGGTGATGCTGGCAATGTTTCAAACAGCTTGAATACCTTTTCTCGATAAGCCAAAGGAATTCCCGGACCATTGTCCATTATATTGAAATAGTGATGGGTGGCATCTGCATGATGGGAAATGACAATATTGCCATAGCCGTGTAGGGTGTGTTGGGAGGCATTAGTAATGAGCTTATCAAACACATCCAGTAATCCCATTTTATTTAGGTAGAGGTGAGATACCGTATGGGGGTAATGAATGGTAAATCCGTGAGGAACGAGTATCCGCTTTTGTAAATCCTCCCAGAAGTCGGGAAACGCTATTTTCTCTACATGTAGTTGATAGGTAGCAATCGTTTTACAAAAATTGATAAAGCCTTCCAAGAGTTGTTGAAGATGTTGAGACTTGGTCAACAAATGTTTGAAATATTCCTTTCCTTCTTCATCTACTTCTTCATGGTATTCATCGATGAGCCAATCCGTCAAGGTTCTGATACCCCGTACAGGTGTTTTCAGATCATGTGAAATTCTGTAGGAAATTTCTGAAAGATTGTTGTGCAACACCTTGATCTCATTATTGGCCTGACTAAGTCGCTGGATGTGTCTTCTCAACTCCAATTGGGATACTACTTGATTGGCTAGCGCTTTGAGTGCATCAAGCTGGCTTGGCTCAAGTTCTCTTGATTCGTGATCTATTACACACAAAGTGCCAAGGGAATGCCCTTGAGGATTTACCAAAGGGACTCCAGCATAAAAAATTACACCTTGATCACCTAGTACCAGAGGATTGTCAAAAAATCTGGGATCATTTCGTGAATCCGGTATGATAAATATTTGATCAGGCTCATTAATTGCATGTCCGCAAAAAGAGACCTCTCGAGGCGTTTGTGGGGCTTCGAGTCCAATTCTGGATTTGAACCACTGTCGATCGGAATCGATAAGACTAATAAGAGATATAGGTACCCGACAAATTTCTGAAGCTATTCTTGTCAGATCGTCAAAGTCTTGTTCAGGTAATGTATCGAGAATCTGATAAGAATTAAGTGCTTGTAATCGGTCTTCCTCATTTACAGGAATAGGTGGCTTTACCATGTTAGTGTTCTTGTTGAAAAATATATACCTGAATATGACTCGTCTGTGGATGAACGTTATTTAATACTTATGTAAAATATATGATCATCACTAAATAAGCCTCGTCAAAGTTACAAAAAATGAAATTTATATTGAAATATTTATCCTGCTGTTAGTGTATTTTTTAGCAGTTGGGAAAGCGTTGCACGTATTACTTTGAATTAAGCATATAAATGTGGTTCCTCTTGGAGATCTGTATAGGGTGAACGCACTAAATTTCATAAATAATTCATTACTAATCGGTTGAGATTAAAATATTTATGCATTGGATCAATGTAAGCTTCTGATCAGTAGCTATGAATAATTTTAGTGCGTTTGCCTTGAGATCTGTAAGATTGAAATGTTATTTTGATTGACTTATCATATATTTGTTGAAAATAAAAGCATGAAAGACATACACTACATAATATATTTATGTGTATTATTTGTGATATTATCCTGCCAACCAACTCCTCCTACCCCTACAGGTATCGGTCCCTTACCTGCAGAACGTCAAATAATGTGGAATGAAATGGAGTTCTATGGATTCGTTCATTTTAATATGAATACATTTTCTAATATGGAATGGGGGTTAGGGGATGAGACGCCCGAAATGTTTAATCCGACAGCATTAGATACACGACAGTGGGCACGAATATGTAAGGAAGCGGGAATGAAAGGAATCATCCTTACGGCCAAGCATCACGATGGGTTTTGTCTTTGGCCTTCTAAATACACGGAGCACTCGGTGAAAAACTCGCCCTGGAAAAATGGCCAAGGGGATGTGGTCAAAGAATTGGCAGAAGCATGCAAAGCGTATGGCTTAAAAATGGGAATTTATCTCTCTCCATGGGATCGCAATCATCCTGATTATGGTACGCCTGAATATATTACTTATTTCAGAAATCAGTTGCGAGAACTTCTCACTAATTATGGGGAGATCTTTGAAGTATGGTTTGATGGTGCGAATGGGGGTTCAGGGTTTTATGGTGGTGCTAACGAAACACGCAGAGTAGATAAGAAATCATATTACGATTGGCCAGGAACCATAGAAATAATTCGAGAACTCCAACCCCATGCTGTTGTATTTAGCGATGCAGGGCCTGGTGTACGTTGGGTGGGAAATGAAGAAGGCTGGGCAAATGAAACCAATTGGTCTTTGTTGAGAAAGGCAGATGTATACCCTGGTATGCCTGAGTATAAACAACTACGTTCGGGGCATGAAGATGGAACACATTGGATTCCTGCTGAATGTGATGTGTCAATTCGTCCTGGATGGTATTATCATCGTTATGAAGATGAAAAGGTGAAATCCCTCTCTCGATTAGTAGATATCTATTACCATTCAGTAGGAAGAAATGCTTCATTGCTACTCAATTTACCCGTAGATACTCGTGGGCTTATTCACGAGAATGATGCCGCTCAACTCCTGCAATTGGGAGAGATCATACGAAACGATTTCGAAACGGATCTTGCACCTCAGGCACAAGTGCAAACCAGTTCTCATAGGGGTGGATACCCTGCATATGAGGGGAGTAATGTCATCGATGGGAATTCTGGTACATATTGGACAACAGATGATAGTGTGACGACTGGTTCAATTACCTTGGAGTTTGAAGATACAATTACCTTCAACAGATTTATGGTACAAGAATTTATACCTCTCGGACAAAGAGTTAGCGGATTTACCCTGGAAGCATGGATGAATGATCAATGGGAGATCATAGATAGGCAAACTACTATTGGCAGAAAGCGAATCTTACGTTTTGAGCCTATTTCTACTCAAAAAGTCAGATTTTCCGTAACACAATCAAAGGGATGCCCGCTTATAACTCACATCGGTCTATACCAGGCTCCTGCTTTGTTAACAGAACCTAAAGTAAAAAGAGATAAACTTGGCAAAGTTACCATGGAGGCTCCTGAACCCGGACTGGAGATCCACTTTACCTTAGATGGGAATAAACCTGGACCCAATTCAGAATTATATACAGAACCATTGATGATAACCCAACCTACAGAATTGCAGGTGTTGACCTATGATCCCAGAACAAAGAGGCAAAGTGAAGTAGTAAAGCATATATTTGATATCAGTAAGCAACCCTGGAGCGTCTCATCCGTGAGTTCGGGAGATATTAATGCTGCTTATGCCATGATAGACGATGATCCCAATACATTTTGGCGATCAGAGGACAAAGCATTACCTCAATATGTTGTTGTCGACTTGGGAGAGAAGATTTCTTTAAGAGGTTTTACCTACCTCCCTGTACAAAGGTGGTACTATATTGATGGGACCATTACCGAATATGAGGTATATATTAGTAATAACGGAAGGCGGTGGCGTAAACCCGTGATGAAAGGTGAATTTAGTAACATTCAGAATAATCCCATGCAGCAAGAAATTCTATTTGAAAAACCTGTAGATGGTAGATACCTCAAATTAGTCGCCACAAATGTGATTAACGATAATGGAGGATTATCTGTTGCAGAGATAGGAGTAATCACTGCCCAGTAAAAGGTAAGGTACAGTCAGTAGATACATTACACGTTATATTTCACTATTAAAACCAAAAAGGAAAATTTTCAATACAGAAATAAAAATATAGACTTCATGCAGTTCTGAATCTTTTTATTCGAAGAAATGGGTAAATAATGCAGCGTAGATGTATTAGTAGGTACTAGAGAATATGTTTGCTACACTATCGAGCGCTACACTCAAAACCTGTTCAGCAATTTTGTTAAGTTCTTCTTCAGATCCTCCAAAGTGGAAGGTTTGATGAACATGCAAAAGGGACTGCCCTGAATCGAGTTCTTTAGCAGGAGAGGAAGATTCCAGTTCGTAAAAAGGTCCCAATTGATCTGTACTATTTTCCAATGGGCCATCATTATAGGAGTTGACGGCGTCCCCCTCATAGGGTTTATCCTGCATCATCCATAAGGAATTAACATATGGTTCATTAGGCTCTAACGTGAACTTTACGATCGTCAATATTTGGTCTTCGCTGTTATAGCTACCCAAGATGGGGAGGGCTACTGCTGGTGAAATCCCAATTTTACTTCTGTAGATCCCATCTCCTTTAAAATATACAACGCTATCTGAAATAATGAGTCTCTCTAAAGGGACTTTTCCAAAATATTCATCATTGATATATTTTGACAAATTGACGACATAGTTTGTTGGTATAATTATCGTAGTATTTGGGGAGGGAGGAAACATTCCCAATATCCATATGGACAGCAAACCATTATCCTTTTTCCAGGGATTTTTGCCTATATTAGTAATGGAATTCTCACTTTGAAAAGCTACGAAATCTATTTCTTCAGATAAAATGATTTCCAATTCTGCTTCAATTTCTTCTAATGTCAAGAGTCCTATTTTTCGATTTACTTCTAGGTCAAAAATGGTTTTTGAGTAGTTTTGTAACTGTATTTGTTTTCGGAATAATACAGATTTAGCACTTTCCTGGACAACTGGGTAGATGGCTGTATCTATAGCCCCAGGTGTTTGCCAATTTTCGAATGTAAACTCAGCTTCGGGAGGGAAAAATATTGAATATTGGCCCCCTTCAGGTCCGAGCCAAAATCGGTCCTCTCCACCAAATGCATGGATATGAGGGTTGTAAGATTTACTGCTAATCAAATTGTAATTTAACCATCCCAGGCTTTTTCCACCTAAACCTTTCATGGTACTGGTCATGATCCTGCCCTGGTATGAGGGAACTATCGCAACCTGAGCGGAACTGTCATCTGACATTAACACAAGAACATCAGTATGTTCTTTGAGAAAAGAGAGATCGTATCCAAAGGAACCTTGAGGGTAGTTGGGAACTGGGGTCTTAGGTGTGGTAGTATTGCACGCGGTAACACAAACTATGCATACAGACAACATGAGAGATACTTTCAAAGAATTCATGATTAACAACTTCAATAAACTATTTTGGGAAATATTTTACCGTAACATCTCATAAAAGTATGAGTTTTTTATGAATACATAGGTTGTCTAAGATAGTTTTATACCTTGGCATGACATAATATAATAAACATGATCATCATCATTGGAGCAGGTATTACTGGACTTACGCTGGGAGAAATACTAATCAAAGAAGGAGTAGATTGCACCATCCTGGAAGCAAGCACACGTCCTGGAGGTAATATCAAGACCATCAGGAAGGGTCCATATATGCTTGAGTCTGGTCCCAATTCATTGATTATGAATGACTTTTTGTATGATTGGTTATCCAGGCTGGGGTTGGGAGAGCAAGTCATGTATGCTTCACCTGAAGCAAAAAACAGATATATATTAAAAGAGGGTACATATCGCGAATTGCCTTCAGGCCCCATTTCCTTGCTGACAAATTCTACGATATCGTGGAAGGCTAAGAAACAATTATGGCGAGAAACTCGTGAGCCATCTAAGGCGATAC
>CAZZEC010000261.1:1508-5904 GCA_964652565.1 uncultured Bacteroidia bacterium | reverse complement strand
GTTGTGGTGCATTTAAAAATGAAACAAACCGAAGAAAAATATTTGCCAAACCTTATGTTTCCCAACGGTACAACTATGGAACGCTTTTATACCTGATCACCCTTCCCCCACCATTTCTTGAAAAGCTTCCACTTAGGTGTGTTGCTTCTATGATTGGTGTCCTCTCACACAATTGAATAGGACTAAACCATTTAGCCCCTGTTCCAACTAGCAGGATATTGAAAAGAATGTACCTGGATGAAATGACTGCTCTCGATGGAAAAGTACACCTGGCAAGTGACGGGGATGTAAATAATTTGGTAAAAATACAGCAGCTAAGCTGCCCTTTGGAACAGCAACGCACCATAGCCAGACAGTTAGCAGCAACAAAAAAGGGAAATTGGCAAAAAAAGGTAAATAAAGCTTCTGTGTTGAGTTAATTAACGTAAATTGGCTCAAAGCGTATTGAATAGATTATCTAGAAAGGACAATTAAGCCACAAATCCTAGAATATTTATTGCCAAATAAAGTAGTAATCCTACTTGGGCCAAGAAGAGTGGGAAAGACTGTATTGATTAGTCAAATATTGCATAAAACTACAGAGCCATATGTGCTTTTGAACGGAGAAGATATTGTGACGAGAGAGTTGTTTACAAGAAGAAGTGTTTCTAATTCCTTTATTTTCCATATCTTTAATCAAACTACACCTCTATGAAAGCAATATTTACTCCTATTATTTTAATCTGTTCAACCCTTTCCTTGCTTTTTTCACAGAGTATGGAAAGCCCATGTCAGACCTGCGAAGAGTTAAGAGACCTCAAATTACCAGATGTAACAATTACTGGAACGGAATCCGTCTCAAAAGATGCCAGGCATTGCAAAGTGATGGGAATTATTAGTAAAGAGATTAAGTTTGAAATATTATTACCTGAATCATGGAACGAAAGATTTGTCATGAGTGGAGGGGGAGGGTTTTCAGGATTTGTAGAAAATGGGGCGAGTTATCTTACCAATGAGGGATATGTCACAGCTGGTACTAACACTGGACATGAGGGTCATCCTTTAAAAGCTGACTGGGCCTTAAATAACATGGAGCGTCAGGTCAACTTTGGTCATTTAGCAGTACATCGCACCGCCGAAGTCTCTAAATTTATCATCAATGCATATTACTGTAAATTTCCAGCATACAATTATTTCATTGGATGTTCGCGAGGAGGAGGTCAAGCTATGATTGAAGCCCAACGTTATCCCGAAGATTTTGATGGGATCGTAGCAATTGCACCGATTCTGGATTGGCCTGCAACAGGAGCAGAATTTATTCAAAATAGTCGTGCTTTATACACTGATGAGTATAGGCTAGATAATCCGATTATCTCCAAAGATCATGTTGAAGCCCTTGCTGCGGAGGTACTCAAACAATGTGATCAATTGGACGGCGTGGATGATGGGATTCTCAATGATCCCAGAGTTTGTGAGGTTGATTTCTCAGCACTTCCCATGTGTGCTGATGTCCCTTCAGAAGAAATATGTTTTACCCTAGAACAGATCAAAGCTATCCGCACAGTCTATGAGGGTACCTCTAACAAGGATGGGATGATTTACCCTGGATTTCCTCTTGGTGCTGAAGATGCCCCATACTCCTGGTTCAAATGGATCTTAGGGGATAATGAACCTGTACAGTTCGATTTCCCTACGCTACAATTTGCATTCGGTACAGAAATGTTTAAATATCTAATATTTAATGATCCGAACTGGGATTACAGGGATTATGATTTTTCGACCTTTAAAGAAGACTGCGAATACGCATCATCATACCTCAACGCGACTTCAACTGATTACAGTCGTTTCAAGGAATTAGGAGGAAAACTCATCTTGCCTCATGGATGGAATGATCCGGCACTATCTGCATTCACCTCTATCGAACACTATGAAGCGGTTAAAGAACAGGATGACAATGTGGATGAATATTTTCGTATGTTTCTTCTTCCAGGCGTTCTACACTGTGGTGGTGGTCCTGGTCCTGACAGGGCAGAATGGATCAATTATATACGGACGTGGGTAGAAGAGGATCAGGCACCTGAGAAAATTATTCTCTCAAAATATGAAGAGGGTGAAGTAATCATGACTCGTCCTGTATTTCCTTATCCATTCAAGGCAGAATATATGGGACAGGGCGACACCAAAGATGCTGAAAATTTTGTCAGGAGTAAGGAGTAGGTATTTTTTTGTAACGTCTAGCTTAGTGAGTAACATACTTTTTTATTAAATCTGTTAGCAACGCTCGGCCAAGCGTTGCAGATAGGATCATCATAGATCTTTGATTTCTTCTACTACTCATGCTGCAGCAATGAAGAACATTTTCAACCAGGAATTCAACGCATCAGCTTGAGGTATTTTTTAATGTACAAGAACGCGGGAATGGAAAGTATGATGGATATGAAAACCAAGATATTTCCAGATACAAAGTGGCCCACAAAATATTCCGACAAACCCAGAAATAGACAGCAAAGCACGATAAAACCCAGTATGGATAAGACAATGCCTTTGAGAATGGAGTATTTGGGATATAGACGTGTCATTCCCAGTTGAGTATAAATGGGTTTCCAGAAACCCATTGGCTTGGCTTTCTGATAAAAGCTTTCCAATATATCTGGTGGATCTGGAGGTGTGAGAAGTGTAACCATAACCCACACAATCGTATTGACAGTGATTCCGGTTAGGGTTGCGAGATATCCTATCTGAAAGCTGCTTGCTTCAGGCATATTATTTATCCAGAATAACTGTGATAAGAGAAAAAATAATGGCCCACCAAAAGTAGCGGACATTCTCCCCCATTTGTTGAAACGCCACCACCACCACTGCGCCCAGTTAGCCATTAACTCTGCGGAACTCAAGCCGAGCATGAATACAGCGATGCTGATGAGGGAATCTGCATATATCGCTACTAATATTGATAAGAAGGTTATGACAAGCATGGAAATTCGGCCTATCCAAAGAAGCTTTCGTTCATCAGCGTCGGGATGGATTAGATGTTTATACACATCGTTGGCAACAATCTGACCTCCAAAGTTGAGGTTGCTGCTAACCGTAGACATGACTGAGGCAGTAAGACCGGCTAAGGCCAAACCCAATAATCCGGGTTGGAGGAAAAATGCAAGAAGTTTACCATAGATAAGCTCTGCTTCAGCCTGAGAGTTTCGCATTTCAGGCCAGATCAATATTCCTCCCAGTGCTGGTAGGGTTAGCAGAAGCAGTAACAGAAATAACGTTACAGCAGTAGTAAAGTACATGTAAGCAGCGTGTAGATGGGATTTGGTAGAAAGTAGTCTTTGTCCTTCCACTGCTCCTGACATAGGAGATATATCTCCTCCATATCCAAGAGAGGTGCCTGCAAGCCAGGCGAGTAAGGCAATTACACCCAACCTTTCATCATTGATGGGAGGAATAATGGATGTCGTAGCAGGACCAAATTGATCATGCAACAATTCACCCAATGCTACAGGTCCACCAAAATATTGTAATACAGCTATCAGTAATACGATATTGGCCAGGATCATGATCACCGTCTGGAAGATATCGGTAACAATGACTCCTGCCAAACCCGAAAAGTACACATATATGCAAACAATAGGCACTGTGATGAGTAGCGTAGTATATAAGTCCCAACCTAATACTTCTCCCGTAATTTTATGGAGTCCCAAAAGTCCTGCCCCCGTCCAGGCAACCATAGCGATGAAGGCAGATCTAATGGCAATCCATGTTCGTAAGATATTTCCTACTCCACGACCAAAACGCAATACATAAAATTCAGGAGCAGTGAAAAATCTCAATTTTCGCCAAAAGACTGCAAACAATATTCCTCCAATCATTAGCGCTAATCCAAATCTGCTCAAATAAAACCATGCGAGATAAATACCCGTAACTGCCATCATCCCACAATATGCTGCTGGGACATCCGCATTCATGGAGGTTGCTGCGTAGGATATTCCATTTGCCCACCCTGGTAATTTCCGTCCTCCTAAAAAAAAATTATCGGCTCCTTGTAGAGAGAATCTTGAAAAATAAAAGGCAAGACCTAACACAATCAGCATATATAAGCCCAGGATGCAAATATCGAGGGTTGTCACATGGGGAGAGATATCTAACATGAAATGGTATTCACTTGCCATGTAAAGCTAATAAAAAAGGGCTACAACACCCTTTCTGTATTCAGAAAGAGCGGTAGCCCATATTAGGTCTAAGGTTTTATGCTTTATACAGTTACCATTTCAGGAGTCAAAACCCCGGAGAAATGCAGTATATCAGCCATATCGTAATCACCTGAAGGTTTTCCATTTATGCGAGGTAAATGTGGAACAAACCCATCTTTGGCATGTAAAAACGATTTTTCGTCTGATTCCAGGAGCGCAAAAAATAC
>CAZZEC010000261.1:0-1408 GCA_964652565.1 uncultured Bacteroidia bacterium | reverse complement strand
TTTCTGATTGCCAGCGTACGCATGATCTTATCTGCGGGGTCTACTCCAGGCAAATCTTCCAGTTGTTTGGACAGGTGGGTATCTATTTTTTTGGCAAAATTGATTGGTAAATCACTACCTGTTTCAAACAATCGATTGAAATCTACCGCCCAGTTGGAAAGAACGGGGAGTAATGGTACGCGTACAAATTCAAATAGCTGAGCTAAGCTGGCTGGGTTAAAGTCGCTCTCATTGATTTGATAGTCAGATCTAATCATACTATGTCCAAAGCGGTAAGCTGCAACCGAAAATTCTACAGGCATGAAGATCTTTTCATGTTCTTCAAATTTGAAAAATCTTTGAGGTCCATTTTTGATCAGGTTCAATACCGCATCACCTACGATTCTCTTTAGAAAATCATAGATTACTACCCACTGATAGTGATAAGTAACGATAGAACGAGCTTTTTCAAACAGGTTATCTCCTGAATTCCCTGTTGCTATGAGGTGATCTACCACTGCATTGTGGAATTTGAGCATTGCGTGGTGTAGTTGTGAAACCAGCAGGTTTTCGTTATTTCTGGGATCACCAATGATAGCTGTTAAATCAGAGGTACGAGGTACATCAAAGTTGGTGGGTATACCAGGGTTTCCATCAGCACCTCTGGGTCCTCCGGGACCTGTATCTGTATTAGTTCCGATCAAAAGTTTTACTCCTGCTGCTTCACCCAGATCAGCGCTATGATCGTACAAAAACGGATCTACAGCGGGCCCTCTTCCATAGATTGCATCGAGATCTAATGCAGGAGTACGGAAGTTTTGTATCTTACAGGGGTCCTGTTCGCAATCAAAAGTAGAAAAAGGATCAAGTGTGATATCGTGGTCAATAAACTGGCCTAGATAAGTATAGCCTGCAGGTATAATTGAATCGGTCGCTGCATTGTCTGTTTTTTCTCCAAGGGCGTCTCCTAGAGCGATGAGCAATTGTTTATTCTTTTCTGTACAGGGGATAATACAACTAGGGTCCTTAGCCACCTCGGGAAACATATATCCAAAGGTGTCATCGCAATGTTTAATGTAGGAATGAGAAAAGTAACTTTTGTCTTTGAGATGGGTTCCATGCCCATAACGTTTGGGGTAAGGTTTGTTTACATACATGGCTAATGAATTAAATGTAAAGGTGAAGATTATATAGGGTAGACGTGTATGTAGTTATTTTTCCATTTTGAAAAATAAGAACTACTCATTTAATTGGATTTAAGTGGGTAGACAATATTATTTTGTTTAATAAATACTAGCTATAGTGGCTTTTCAATAAGTGCGGAATTAATTACGCACTTATTGAGAATTGAATAAACTAGTATTTAATTTAGTCTAAGTGGAAGGACATATTTACATATGCCCTTATTCAATGTGTTCAATCCCTCCAG
>CAZZEC010000260.1:0-5910 GCA_964652565.1 uncultured Bacteroidia bacterium | reverse complement strand
TAAAAAAGGTTACGCTTCAATAACGTAACCTTCTCTAGGCATCCCGTAGGGGAGTCGAACCCCTGTTGCCAGAATGAAAATCTGGAGTCCTAACCACTAGACGAACGGGACATTTTCCAAATGTGGGACAAAAGTAATAGCTTTATCTAGTACTGTCAAGTCTCTAATGAAAATATTTTCCTATTTTTTTACTCGAATATAGAACGGAGTTGTATTCAAATGGTTCAGTTGATCTGCAAAATTTTTTCTCCTTAAATTTACTCATGTTAACTCAATGTAAAGAAATAGATTTCGCATGAATAATTATATCCCTTGTCATGGAGGAGATTGTTTTTGAATAGGTAGCTCATTACCTTTATGCGGTTTTAACAAATCATTACCTAATTCTTTAAAGATATGGCAATTAAAGTAGGCATTAACGGTTTTGGGCGTATCGGACGTTTAGTATTCCGCGCTCTAATAGACAATCCTAATGTAGAAATAGTTAAGATAAATGACCTTACAGACAATGCTACCCTTGCGCAATTACTGAAATATGATTCGATTCACGGGAAGTTTGGAGGGACTGTAACAGATGTGAATGATGAGTCTATTACTGTCAATGGAAAAGCAATTTTGGCTTCAGCAGAAAGAGATCCCGCTCAGTTAGGTTGGGGAGATTTAGGCGTAGACATTGTAGTTGAATCTACAGGGGTATTTAGAAATAAAGAGAAAGCATCTAAGCATATGCAAGCGGGTGCTAAAAAAGTGATCATCTCAGCGCCTGCTAAAGGTGCTATTGATGCAACTATCGTAATGGGAGTAAATGACAGCATTTTAACTCCAGAAATGGAAGTGATTTCTAATGCTTCTTGTACTACAAACTGCCTGGCTCCTATGGCTAAAGTATTGAATGATGCTTTTGGTATTGAGTCTGGGTACATGACTACGATACACGCGTATACAGCAGATCAGAATATTCAGGATGCTCCTCACAAAGATTTGCGTCGTGCTCGTGCAGCAGCAATCAATATCTGTCCTACAAGTACAGGTGCTGCTACTGCAGTAGGTCTGGTATTACCTGAATTAAAAGGGGTATTGGATGGCGTAGCAATGCGTGTCCCTGTACCAGATGGTTCTGTAACAGATCTTACGGCGGTCCTTTCTAAAGAAGTTACAGCTGAAGAGATCAACGGAGTAATGCGTGCTGCGAGCGAAAATGAGTTGAAAGGATACATGGAATATTCAGAAGATCCGTTAGTATCATCTGATATCGTAGGTAATAGCCACTCTTGTATCTTCGATAGTGAGCTTACCTCTGCAAATGGTAAGGTTGTGAAAGTAGTAGGATGGTATGACAACGAGTGGGGATACTCTTGCCGCGTAGCAGATCTATTGATTAAGATTGCTGAGATGGAAGGCCAATTGGCTTAACATCGAGACTGGATATATAAACATAAAGGCTGTCTTCATAGGCAGCCTTTTTCCATTTAGTAAACAGGTTCCTGTCCAGGATGCCGCTTGAAATTTTGGTTTTGGAAACGGTTGGCAACCTCAAAATCAAGGACATGTCAGGTATTATATATCGTGAAAGCGACATTTGGAAAGATCTTATCGTATAATTTCTTAGTTAATACATGATTTTGCTAACCAAATGGGTTAACCTTCCGTTTATCGAAAGAAAAAGAAAAACTATGAAGTTATCGCTTATTTTAATTTTTAGTCTCGCATATTTTACTGGGGCTTGCCAGACAAAATCCAACTTAACAGAGGAAAATTACTCTTACCCCATTCAAAAGACAGATGAAGAGTGGAAGCAGATTCTTTCTAATGAGCAATTTTACATACTGCGTAAGCAGGGTACAGAATATGCTTTTACTGGAGCATATTGGGATAATAAGAAAAAAGGAACATATTACTCAGCGGCTACTGGTCAGCCCTTGTTCAGCTCCAAGCATAAGTTTAAATCAGGCACTGGATGGCCTAGCTTTTACAAGCCGATTGATGAAAATTCTGTCAAAGAGATCGTTGACAGAAGTCACGGCATGGTTCGTACTGAAGTAGTTGATAGCGGAAGTGGTTCACATCTTGGTCATGTATTTAATGATGGTCCAGCGCCAACAGGACTACGGTACTGCATAAATTCTGCTTCTCTGATATTTGTGGCAGACGGTGAGGAATTACCCGCATTAGTGAAAGAATGGAAAGATAAGCACAGTAAATAATTCTTTTTAAATGATAGGGTTGGCGTAAGAAAATCTTAGAAGGCTAACCATATTGGGCATTTTTTCCCTTAACTACTAAAAGGTTAAATCAGTAGAGCTATTAGATGACGTTTTGAATCAAGGCAAGCATATCAATTACAGGTTTATCAATGATGAACGGGTATATACTGTGATTGTGGATATGCTGCCATGCTAAACTACAGGAAATATACGTTTGATTTTCTCCTTGTTGTGCAAAGGCCAAGTACGAGTTTTCATTCCTCAAGGAGAATTAATTTACACTTATCCATTAATTCGTTTTAGCTTGCTGTATCGTGCTTAGCAGCTCATTAGCTTGCCTTACCTGGGTCTCCGTACCAACTTCTGTTCTTGCCATATTTAAGCTTTGATAAGCATATCTCATCGCTTCGTCCCACCTGTCAAGTTTATACAATATCCCTGCATACGTATATTGACGTTCAAATGTAGATTCAATAGCGTTGGCTTGACGTATCCAGGTAAGTGCATGATTCAGTTTTTCTTCATCCTCGATAAATCGTTGAAAATTCCGGGCAGCTTGCGTCAATTCTTCTGCATCTTGTGATGGGTACTTTTCAAAAAAATCAATAGCTCTCTGGGCATATAATACCCATTCTCTCGTGCCTGCTGTATACGTCATTCGAAGTCTCTGAGCAGTTTTACCATCATCTTTGAGTTCTTCTAGTGCAATTTTTAAGGCATCACTATATGTAGACCGATCGCGAACA
The DNA here is from genome assembly GCA_964652565.1 of uncultured Bacteroidia bacterium. Lineage (GTDB taxonomy): Bacteria > Bacteroidota > Bacteroidia > J057 > J057 > JBCCTX01. Next base: position 2,960 of record CAZZEC010000260.1, on the reverse strand, counting down.
AAGGCTGCCGAAACCACCGACTTTTTCAATACATCCGAAATCTTTTCCTGTACTTCAGGTTCCCCAAACTTTTTGCAAAATTTCTTTTGCTTCTGAAGCAAATACTGGAATTCTCTACTTTTGATGTCATAGGTAAAAGCCTTCATTGCATCCCAATTTTTACCCTCGAGGAGCTCTTTGTCTGAGAGTGTTTCGAAGTAGGATTGGGCAGCTTTTCGGTAATCCTGATCTAATCCCTTAAGCAAATAAGCGTAATCTAATACCTTATCAGGATCTTTATCACCAGATTCGAATTCCAATTCAAGCAAGGCCAGATTTCTGTCTGGAGACTGCGCCAATTCTCCTATGTGAAGCATTTCATCTGGAGATTTGTAAGCAGAATCCCGATATACCTGAGTCCCTTCATGATTGATAAAAAACAAAGTGGGATAAGCTGAAACACGATATTTGCTCGCGAAAGCAAAACCCTCTCCCTTTTCCATATCCATCTTGACACTAATAAAGTGTTTGTTGTAATAATCCCCAACTTTCGGGTTGATATATACATTCCTATCCATCATCTTACAGGGACCGCACCATGTGGTATATGCATCTACGAAGATGAGTTTTCTTTCTTCCTTAGCTATGTCCAACGCTTCTAACCAGGTACCTTCAAAAAAGTCTATTCCCTGAGCTTGTAAGTGATAATGCTGCAATCCCAGAAGAAAAATGAAAATATTAATCCCAATAATTTTGAATGACGAATTCATTTGAATGTATGTTAAAAAGAATTCCAAGAAATATCCTCCATATCCTATTGGACGATTTTACATCGTGAACGTTTAAGAAAATAAAAATAAATATTTAAAAAGAAGCGATGTATCACATATCTACGGATACATCGCTTCTCTATATAATTGTTTTTTAACCTAAATCTTAATTTGCTTCAAAAAGACTGTCTTCTAATTCTGGATTCACTTCTACTGTTTCCATCGTCATTGTTGCATCCATCCCCTGTGCCTTAATTTTGACGATCATTTCCTTTGGAAAAGTGATTCCATCTACTTCCTGGAAGGAACTGTAGCTAATAGCTTGTTGCTCATTTTCCTGTTTGAGCAATAAAGCCGATTCCTGATCATACCACTTGTCCGTTACTCTTCCACTGGGATAGGTATAGGTTATTCTGTAAGCATTTTTATCATCTATTTTTTCTACACCTACTAATTCTGCCTGAATACCCATGTCCTGATAGGATAGTTCGAAAAATATAGCTTCTGCATCAAATTTCATTTCAGCGGCTGCTTCAGGAGGTAGTTCTTGGGTACCTTCGGGACTTACGATGGTAGCAGTACCGCTATTGTAAATTTGCTTCATTTCACCCATCGGCGTGGACTGAATCGATACATATAATTCGGGGGCTTTGATAGCTTCAGTAACCTCCATTTCCATCCCCATTATACTCAATTTACCCGTAGATTTATATGCTGAAACAGTTGCTAATTTTTCTTTACCACCAATGGCTTCAATATATGTGTTGATCACATCAGACACAGTTACATCTGTGGGCGCTTCCACTGTTTCTACTTCTTCTACTTCTTCGGGATATAGTGTCAGCACAATGAGGTTTTCAATATCCATATACTTTTGAGCCATAGATTGGAGATCTTCTTTAGTAAGATTTTCTATTCGTTCTTTTAACCTGGCTTCAGTGATTCTTTCAATGTCTTTACCTTCCACGTACACGGATCTCAGTGCGCCTAACCACCAACCATTTTCTTTTAAGCTTTCCTCAAGGTCTCTCAGATCTTGTTCCTTGACCTTTGACAGATCTTCGGCTGTCGGTCCATTTTCCTTAATCTTATTAACTTCAGCTTTTGCAGCCTGGATGAGTGTATCCACATTTTCAGGGGAACAAGTGAAGCTAATATTGACGGAATAACTAGGGTAGGGGATCATAGAAGAACTGGCACGTGCACTCGTACTATATACTCCGCTCATTTCCTCGCGGAGGTTTTCAATTAATTTGATGCTGAGTGCCTCTGCCATGGCATTGAGCAAAAATCCATGTTTTTCATCTTCGATTTCCCCTGTAAATACCATTCTCACAGAACTCTGGGGTTCAGTACCCTTTTGAAAAGATTTATTGACACCTTCAGACGGAGGACGTATACCTAGATCTTTATAGGTTTCCTCTCTTTCTATATCAGGCAAGCCTCCTAAATACTGGTTGATAAGCGGCTTTATTTCTTCCACATCAAAATTCCCTACGAAGAAAAAGGTAAAATCGCTGGCATCTGTAAAGCGATCCTGATAGATCTCAATGGCCCGATCCAGGTCCACCTTGTCAAAATCTTCAGGAGTGGGTATACCTCCCCCTCGGGGATGATCTTGAGTAAGTACTTTGGATACCTGATCCTGAAAATAAAATCCAGGGTTAGAAAGGATGTTTTGTAATATTGACTTATTCTTGGTGATATACGACGTAAAAGCTGTTTCATCCTTCCTGGGTTCTGTGAAATACAGGTAGATGAGTTGGAAAAGGGTTTCTATATCTTTGGGTGCTGCGCTTCCACTAAATCCTTCACTGGTTTGTCCTATATATGGTCGCACGCTTACGGACTGTCCTGCTAGCAGCTTTTGTAGATCTGTCGAAGAAAATTTTCTCACGCCACTTTCCTGAATGATGCTGTTGGCATTAAATGCAGATTGAAAATCTTCATCACTGACTAAGGAATGTCCTCCAAAACTATGCGCACTCATTAAAATCTGATCATCTTTAAAGGTAGTAGGTTTTAATACTACTTTTACCCCATTGGATAGTGTAAGCTCAGTAGCTTCGACAACAGATAAGTCCTTTTCGCTAGTGATGGTACCTGCTTCAGGCATATCGACAATCAATGGTTCATCAATCACATTATCTTCATAGGGTTCCAGTGTGATACCCTCCATCTCTTTGAGTATTTCTCTAATGTCATCCTCAG
>CAZZEC010000259.1:0-5924 GCA_964652565.1 uncultured Bacteroidia bacterium | reverse complement strand
ATTTATAAAAAACCAAAATGCCAAAACATCACTTAACTAGGGAAGAATTTCAGGAGTTGTTAAGCGAGCAATTATTTTTTTTGGAAGCTTCGATTTCAAGTTATTCAGATGTTGAGTTTGAAGCCAAACGTGTTGCTACTACTGTTCGAATTTTAATCCATGATACATGCAATAGTGTTTCACTTCTGAAATCGTTGAATCTAAAAAGTGCATTGAAGTTTATCAGTTCAGCATCGCCAAACGATGGAAGATTGCATTCAATGACGGGAATGGTTGGTGTTAGAGGAGCAAATCGAAATCAATATTTTGGACTTGTTGCGAAAGTTAATAAAGACAATAAATTGACGGCAGTTCCTTTATTTCAACAACACCTTCCTGAGTGGTATAAAAGCTACACAAAATTAAGCTTCAAAAATTGGTGGGAAATGGAAATCATCAAAATTAATGGAAATGGAATTAGCCGAAAAGACTTAATACTGTATGTCGCCAATAAAGATGGCGGAGCACATGTTGACCCTATTTTGCCAGAGAAATATCATGAAATAAAAAGCAGTAAATTGATGATGAATATCCAAGGGAGTGAAACTGAATTTGAGAAGAATGTGGTTTACGCATCCGTAGTGCAAATTGGATGGGAGTTATTGAGCTCAATAAAAAAAGAAAACTGCTGAGAACGGTGTGCAAAACGGCCAGCCCTCCTGCGTCGGGCCGTCGTTTGCCCAGCCGTTGGGTGAAACTGAAAGATAAAAAAGAACCAACTTGAAATTTTCTCCCAAACGAGCAACATTACCAGGAACTAAACCTGATTGAAAATCAGTTGATCAAATAAAAAGAAAAACATGGCATTAATAATCGAAGATAGCGAACTACAAGCGGCCCACCTCACCGAGGAAGAGCTGAGGCTTGAGATCGCCATCCTGCTGTATCAGCAGGGGAGGCTTTCGATGGGTAGGGCAGGTGAATTCGCCGGCTTGAACAGAATCCTTTTCCAGAAAGAACTGGGAAAAAGAGAGATTCCGGTCAACTACGACGAAGAAGAATTGGAAGAAGATCTGAAAACACTGGGAATTGAGCTCGATGATCGTAATAAGTGACACTACTGCCATCAGTAATCTAATTCAGATTCAGGAATTTGAATTATTGAAAAAGCTATACCAGGAAATAATAATCCCCGAAAGGGTATATGAGGAATTGCGGATTTTAGCTGAATTCGACATACAAATAGAAGAACTCTTGAAAGCAGAGTGGATCGATATAAAGGAAGTAAAATCCCAGGAATTGATCGACCCATTTCGAAAGAAACTTGACCGGGGTGAAGCGGAAGCTATAGCGTTGGCAATCGAAATGCAGGCCGACTATCTGCTGATTGACGAAAAAGAAGGCAGGAAAATTGCAAGAGAGAACCAATTGGAAATAGTCGGAACCTTAGGCATCCTGATTAATGGGAAAAAATCAGGATTAATCGAGAGTATAGTGGAAAAAATGGATGATCTAAGGAAAATTGGATTTTGGATCAGTGATAGCCTTTATCAAGAAATAATTGAAATTGAGAAGAGATTGTAAATGGAATAGATTCACCCAATCGAGTAGACGGCCTCACCGACCTAGTCGGTGAGGCCGTCTACTCGATTAGAGACCTGTTTTACAACTATTGGTACAAACCCAACCTCCATACCTTTGGGAGGAGTCACTATTAGGTTTTTATCCAAGCTAACTAATTCTCCCAATGTGGGTGCAGGAATGTAATCTCTATCAATCGGCCATTCGGTATGAATCTTTTCAATTAATGATTGTAGTGCTAATTTCTTCTCTTCCTTCCAATCGAATTGGCCAAATACAGGTTGGTCAATGAATCTATACCAATAGTAGGTTACTGTTGAACCGTCATTTAACGTTGTTTCATACGGTCCACTTGAGGGACCTGGAGATTTCCAACTACCATTCTCAGGAGAGAAATAAGTGCCAGAATCTGTTTGAATAGGAAATTCAGCCTCGATTAACCCTAAGTCTTCAGGGACCTCTGAAGCATTAATAGGAATCATAACATCACCCTCTTTTTTGTAATATTCTGGAAAAGTCCCGCTTTGAAAGGAAGTGCCCTCCCAATCGTAACCAAACGCAGTAGTGTCTGTAAATGGCCTAAAGATATTTTCAATACCTTCCATTTTTATACCGTAAATATCCAGAGATGAAAAAGTGGAATCCATTTTTGGCTGAGACATGCCATCATCACTAAACTTCCCATCTGATGGCACTCCGTTCGTTCTCCAATCCAGAATTCCATTGTATAAAGCATTTTTGCTGTAGTACCTTAAATCTTGAACAAGAGACGCCTTTCCTTCGATATCAATGGGGAAATTCAACTTTGGAATTTTAACATACAAAATACTGTCATGGTCATATTGCCTGAAACTTGGAACAGTATTAATTTCCATGGCACCACCATGAATGATTCCTGCACGGGCATCAAGTCCCCTTCCTTCCAATTCAGGGTGTACCGCTGAGAGCTTAGTCCAAGTTTCTGGTAAGTAATAAGCTATGGGGCCTTTGAAATTCTCAGTATTAATAAAACAGGTCCAATTCTGGTTCCCCACAGCAACCTTTGAATTGTTATAGGAATCCGTAAAGGGTAATGCCATATATGCATATCCCATAAATTCACCATGTGGGTTACCCTCAAAGGTTAGAGCATCGGGGGGAATCAACAGTCTGTTGCTTAGTTGTGCTACGCCAAGTAGACTATCTGGGAGCGACTGGTCTTCGTAAAAAAAAGACCAACCGGGGGAGGCTACTTCGTAATCGTAGCATTGAGGAGTGGAATTCATGCTGAACTTTGGCGGTCCATATCTATACTTATTCCTTGCCCAATAACCCAACCCCCCTTCTAAGGTTTGAAAAACCCTGTCATATGTTGGTCCAAACCCTACAAAATCCTGGCTTGTGGTGCCAGGAGGGCAAAGTACTATCGTAGAATTGTCCTTATTGTTAGGGATAATCCAAGTACCAGGGAGACCTATTTGCAGCCGGTGTAGCTGTTGGTCTATGAGGGACCAAGTTGCGGTGTAAAAGGAAACGCCCATGCCATAGGCTGTATCTGGTTTTGCATCATAACCTATATAACCATGTAGTCCTTGGCCAACGAATTCCGCCTCTTTGGAATTTCTGTTTACATTTCTATTGCAATTCACAATGAATGAAAAAATAGTAAGGACGATTGCGGTAAATGTCAATCTCTTGAAAGGGTTCTTTATATATCTTGTCATTTTCTGTTTTTTATCAAATAATCTCTCAACGGCCTAGTATAAACGCAGTAACCCCTTTGATAGGGGGCACTACGTTTATTCAATGTTGGCATCAGTCTTTTTATATTCTAATTTACAGTTACCCTTACTTTATCACTCTCTTTGTTTGACTCGACAACTTCCACTACTATGTTCTGAAAGGTGTAGGTTTCTCCTTTAGTCATTGGGGCATCTTGAAGAAACTTATATTCACTTTTTACACCAGGTTTTACCGTTATTGGACCGCTCCCACCAGGTAATGCAGTGTTCACTAAATAAACTAAAGCTCCTTCTCTCGTTTTTTTATCAACACCTATTTTCCTTCTGCTTTCTACAACCAAAGCAGATGTACTATCGATGGGCACTGTTATTGCTTTTGTACCACCAATTTTTTCAATAGCATCTAATTCTACTACAATTTCACCATTTTCATGACAGATAATTTGATTGTCATCAATCCAACCCAAAACCCAACGCTCAAAGGCAAAAAAACCTGGTGCATTTCCAGCTTGAGTACCCATTATTCCAAATGTCCCAACAGATCTGAGTTGATTCTCACCCTCAAAATCATATAAGTCTGGTAAACCTAAGGTGTGTCCTGTTTCATGTGCTAACCAAAGTCCTCCCCAATGATTTAAATCGTATCCAGAGGTTATGCCAACTGAAATGCTTGCTCCAGTCGCCTTTATCTGATATTCGGCGTCAAGAGACTTAAATACAGGACCTAAGGCTATTGCTTCAGCATCTGGATTTGACATGACTAGTACTACATCCGTTTCACTAAAGTCGACTTTATCGCCTACCAAATCCACAGCTTCTTGAATAAATTCACGGTGTGGTAAAAATTCATAAATCCCTGCTCCATAATGGGCTGAAGGTTGACTTAATCGCAACCATTCAAAATGAGGGGTTAATTTTAATTCAAGTCGTCCATATGAAATTTCCTCATAAAATTCTGGTGCAATTGGATTAATAATCGAAAATACACTGTCTACACTTCTTGTAGCTGGAACATCATCAAAGTCAACAAATAGAACAGTCATATTCAACTTCCCAATAGAAGGTGCTAACCCCTTTACTTTTGGAAATCCTAGAGCTATAGGGCCCTCTACGACCCTTGGAAGCTTACAGATTGTTTTAAGTGTGTTTTGTTGATTAGACGTCTCAGTTTTCTTATTTCCACAACTGACAAGGAGAAAAGATAATATGAGAATCGAAATTATATGTCTGTTCATAGTTTTTGTTTTTCAGATTGATTCAACATTAAGCTAACTGGAACAGTCCCCATTATCTCCTATTGTCAGTTTAGTACAATTCCTGCTATGCCCCCTATTTTCCCGAGTAACCAGGAACTTATTATTCAAAACCTAATTTAACCCATGTTTTCAGTTGTATTAGCACCTGACTTCAATCCTATACCGTTTCCTCTTTCGCCTTGTGTTCTCCATAATACGAAAATCCTTGCAACGCATCGAGGAATTTTCTTCAAAAACTTCCCGACTTGCAAACCAAACTTGGAAAGCTTCTAATTTCGAAGCACCTCCTACCAGTCTTAACAAAAATAGTAAACCAAACCCTCTTTTTCTTTACTACTTTCTTGACAATTGTATGGGTCTATTTTATACAGAATCACTAATAAAAAACTCAGTAAAGAAATCAAAGTTAACTTTGTATACATTCAAAAGAGTTTCTTTGCTTTTGTGGGGAGGTAGATAGTTTTGAGAGCTACCCATTGATCCAGTTCAAAGTTTGTATCAAAAATGAAGAAAAAGAAATTCAGGAATATGAATAGTGCCTTTGATGCGCTAGGTAAACGACTGTCATCAGTGATGAACCAGATAATGGCGTGTGTGTCGACCAACAAATCCATTACATATATTCCTTAAATATATTTAATTGCTTATTATTACCTCCTCTATACGCTCCATTTTCTCCAATTTTATCCCTGGTTTTTTGGTTGAAAGACCTGCGGTCCCAACTTTTAAAAGCCGGGATTGCAAGGTGTTACTGGTTAGAAAATGGGCTTCAGTACATGCTCCCAATGATAGTGCGCCTCCCAATTGCTACAGTGTCTCTTAACAATTATCTTATTGGTAATCGTCCTTTCAGGGTAGATTAGTTAGGATGAAACGTTAATGCATGTATTTTCATCGGGTGTTGAGGTTCAGGTATTTCTTGTGTTCCATTCTGCATAAAGAAAACATATAGATCTATTAATTCATCTATAGTTTCTAATGAAAATGTTATATCCTGAGGTTGCGAAGATTGACTATTGACTCTACTGACTAGCTTCTTTTCTGTACAAACTGCTGAGGCGAAACCTGAACAGAGCATGATGTTCATATCGCGGGACCCTGGGGTGAGATTCAAGGTTAGCTTGCTAAGCCCCCTTAGGTCTATTTGCGCTAATTTTAACCATGCCGTATCCGCATGGAGTATTCCCTGACTCCCATCTTGAAATCCCACAAATCCCTCCATTTCATCACACATACCCGGAGATATCCGAGATGAGCGAAGTATAATGATCTTCTCCTTCGTTAAGGGAGGAGCCATATTACTTCCCCGATCTGTATAGCTAACCCCAAACAGATATTTTCCCTGCTTCCCCAACTGATGCTTGTCAAGCACTAAGCTGCCCTCTAG
>CAZZEC010000258.1:1858-5943 GCA_964652565.1 uncultured Bacteroidia bacterium | reverse complement strand
AATATAAATTCCTATATCTGAGTAATGAAGTATTAGAGGATGAAGTGCATAAAAGCCTTCAAGCAAGATAATCGGTGCAGGCGTATAATGATGTTGTACAGGGAAAAGGATTTTCTGATTCGTAAGAGGATTCCAATCAACTTTCCATCCTGGACTCTGAACATCTTTACCAGATTTGAGGGATTTGACTACTTCGCTGCAAATGGGGAGTTGGTACAATTGAGGATCATCTCCCTGATAAATAGGGTGATATTGGGTTTGAGGGACGCTAATATCACGAAATTGATCCTGATGGATGATAGTTACAGGATAGTATTGTTCTAACTGATGTCTTAGTAGGGGAATAAGGTGTGAAGTTTTTCCTAAGGAGGAGCCACCTGCCAGAGCTACCAGTATTGGCTGTTGCTCTTTTTCATAATAATGGATGATATGTTGAGAAATTGTATCTAATCCTGGAAACTTCATGAAAAAAATAGCGCCAACATATGTTGGCGCCACTAACTAACCAAACTACTGGGTATAATAAAGAACGTAATTAAAATTCTTTATTTCTTTAATTTCTATTATTTCATCTGTAAACATATCTAATATAGCTCTTTTTGAAGTGTTGATCAAGCTAATCCCTTAAACATTAAGACATCATTGGATTTTTCCTTTCATTTCTACCAGACACATCTTAATTTAACTATAGTACCCATCATAGTTTATCAGGTTGTATGCGTATATCGAGAAATATCTATTATGTACTACTGATCTTTGTCGTAGTGCAAGCTTGTAAGAACCCACCAGACATGTACTTTGAGAATGTCGATCCACAGGATTCAGGAGTGGACTTCAATAATGTAATCTCAGAGAATGATTCTTTTAATATTCTTAAATTCCTGTATATCTATAATGGAGCTGGGGTTGCAGTAGGGGATCTCAACAACGATGGATATACAGACATATTTTTTAGTGGGAATATGGTCAGCAATCGTCTTTTCTTAAATAAAGGGTCCTTTACGTTTGAAGATGTGACAACTATCGCTGGTTTGAGGGATGACCACTGGTGTACGGGTGCAACTATGGTAGATATAAACTCAGATGGTTGGATGGATATTTACGTCAGTGTTATCTCTCCCGATGCTCAGGCATCATCTCCAAACTTATTGTTTATCAATGAAGGAATAGATCCACAAGGTATCCCCCATTTTAGAGAAGCAGCATCAGCGTATGGAATTGATGATCCCGGCTATAGTACCCATGCAGCCTTTTTTGATTATGATAGAGATGGGGACCTGGATTTATATGTGTTAACAAATGGACTGGATGATGTAGTAAGAACTGTTCCCAGACTGTCAGGACCATTAACAGATGGATCTTATTCCAGTACAGATAGGCTTTATAGAAACAATGCTAATGGGACTTTTACGAATGTGTCTAATGAAGCAGGTATCACGACGGAAGGTTGGGGATTGGGGGTCGCAATACAGGATATCAACCGGGATGGATGGCCTGATATATATGTAGCCAACGATTTTCTTACAAATGATCTGATGTACATCAATAATCAGGATGGAACATTTACCGACTCAATAGGTCATTATTTGAAGCATCAGAGTCATAATGGAATGGGTACAGACATAGCGGATATCAACAACGATGGTCTATCTGACATTATCGTCTTGGATATGATGCCAGAGGATAATCTGCGTCAAAAAACCATGTTTGGTACCCCAAACAACGATAAGTTTCAAGCAAAAATTAGCTTGGGATATCATCATCAGTATGTCAGAAATACCTTGCAGTTGAATAATGGAAATGGAACTTTCAGTGAGATTGGTCAACTAGCGGGGATTTATCAAACCGATTGGAGTTGGGCGCCATTAATGATCGATTTCAATAACGATGGACTTAGGGATATATTGATAACCAATGGATATCATAGAGACATTACCGATCTGGACTATATCAACTACAGCAATCAAGCCTCCATGTTTGGAACGGAGGAAATAAAGAATACGAAGTTATATGAAGCTGTCCAGGAATTACAAGGGGTAAAAAAGCACAATTATATCTATCAAAACGCTGGAGGGTTGAGATTTCAAGATAGAACAAAGGATTGGGGGCTAACAGATATTTCTTACACAAATGGAGCTGCATTTGCTGATTTTGACAATGATGGTGATTTGGATCTGATTATGAATAATATCAATGATCCAGCTTTTCTATACAAAAACCAATTAATATCGAGAGAAAAAAATAACGATAAATCACATTTTTTGAGAATCAGGCTGGAAGATAACGATCAGTATAGTAATGGCTTAGGAGCCAAAGTAACAATAAGATATACAAACGCTTTGGGAGAAAAAATTGAGCAGTACCACGATCACAGTATATATAGAGGCTATAAATCAACCGTTGAATCTATTATACATTTTGGCTTGGGTGATGCAGAAGTGGTAGATACAGTCGAGATTATATGGCCAGATGGCAAACAGCAACAGCTAACAGATATATCTGCTAATCAGGTATTGGAAGTAGCATATGATAATGCTGTAAAATTGGAAAAAAATGATCGTCATTTGTCTTATACTCCGATATTCACCCCAGTGTCAATGCGCGACGTTAGTATTAATTATGTACATAGCGAAGAACCCTATGATGACTTTAAGTATATACGGCTGCTTGTACGTAAGTATTCGGAGGAAGGACCTCACATTGCCACAGGAGATATAGATCAAAACGGGAGAGAGGATATCGTAATTGGAGGAGGGAATGGTTATCCAGGGAAATACTATTTACAAACCCATGAGGGCGAATTCAAACCTGGAGTGCTTGATACTTTCCATAGAAATCACGATGATATGGGGGTCGTATTATTTGATGTGGATAATGACCAGGACCTGGACCTCTACGTTGTAAGTGGCGGAAATGAAGTTCGCAGTTATAGTGAGTATTATCAGGATAGATTATATGTAAATACAGGTGAGGGGAATTGGAAATTTCGGCCTGAGGCTATTCCTGAGATAAGACATAGTGGCTCTTGTGCGATCGCTAGCGATTATGATAAAGATGGTGATCAGGATTTATTTATTGGAGGGAGATTGGATGTGGAAAATTATCCCTATCCAGGAACCTCTTATCTGCTGGAAAACCAATCGGGAACTTTTAGCGATGTTACTGAAAAAGTAGCTGAGGGATTGCAGTCTATAGGTATGGTTACCGACGCTGTATGGTCAGATTTTGACAGGGACGGTTGGCAAGACTTGATTATTGTTGGAGAATGGATGCCTTTGACCATTTTTCATAATCAGGAAGGTACCTTAATTAATGTTACAACTCAACTCGGTTTAAATGCTTACACTGGTTGGTGGAACACGATTGCTCAGGCAGATATAGACGCAGATGGAGATATAGACTATTTGGCGGGTAATTTGGGATTCAACTCGAGGTTTAAGGCATCAGAAGAAGAACCAGTATGCATGTTTGCCAAGGACTATGATCAGGATGGGACCATAGATCCTGTATTGTGCTATTTTATCCAGGGAGAAAATTATCCCCTTCATTCGCTAAGTCAGATGACCAGTCAGATGGCGGCATTCAAAAAGCGATTTATTTATTTCTCAGATTATGGTAAGGTTACTTATCAACGGGCGTTTACTGAAAATGAACGTAAAAACGCTTATGTCTTAAAGAGTCAATATTTTGCATCTAGTTACATTGAAAATCTTGGCGATGGTACATTTAAAGTACATGAGCTTCCTTTAGAAGTGCAGTTTGCGCCCATACAGGGAATATTGGTTAATGATTACACGCAAGACGGACATCTAGATGTACTTGTAACAGGAAATTCATATAGTTCTGATAGTCATATAGGGAGGTACGATGCTTCTTTGGGATACTTATTGGAAGGAAATGGAAAAGGACAGTTTAGGGTAATGAAGCCCAATGAAAGCGGATTTTTAGCCTGGAGAGATAATCGCGACCTGGCTGAAGTTGCTGTTGATTCACTTTCTTCCCTCATCATATCAGTAGCTAATCAGGATAGCGTTAAACTTCACTTGGTACGTTATGGGGAATATCAATAAGTGCGGAATTAATTC
>CAZZEC010000258.1:0-1758 GCA_964652565.1 uncultured Bacteroidia bacterium | reverse complement strand
TCAATAAGTGCGGAATTAATTCCGCACTTATTGAAGTGAATTATGACCAACTACCTAAATCCAAACACATCATGTCCATATTCCCCAGGCTTGTTAAGGTCCTTTTGCGAACATTTCAACTACTGGGAGTCTTGATTGTATGTTACGGTCTTGCAGTCATATTGGGTATGTTGTTCAAAACGAGTGGGCAAAATGCGGAGATTGAGGGAGATAAACTTCATCAAATATATGTGTATACCAATGGATTACATGCTAGTTTTGTCTTACCTGTAACAGCTGGACAATACGATTGGAGAACCCATTTTCCACTGGAACATTTTCCAGGAGCAGACAGTAGTTTTTCTTATATCTCTTTGGGTTGGGGGGACAGAGACTTTTATCTCAATACCCCCGAATGGAGTGAACTAGATGTATCGACTACATTACGAGCATTGTTTTTACCCACTCCATCAATTATTCAGGCCACTTACAGACGTGATTACAAATGTATGAATAAAAACTGCTACATGTTGGAAATCAGCGAGTCTCAATATGTCATTCTTACTCAGTATATACTTCAATCGATAGAGAAGAAAGACGAGAATTCTCTGGATTTGATAAAGCGATCAGGGTATACACCTTATGATAGGTTTTATGAGGCTACAGGCGCATATAGTTGTATCAATACGTGTAATAACTGGCTAAATCGAGGGTTGAAAGCTATGAGCATTCACACCGCATTATGGTCTCCACTTGATGTGGGTATTTTTGTTCATTTAGATCACTAACTTAATTTGTTTATACAAAAATCATCATTCATTCATGAAGAGATTCCAAGATAAAATTGTCATTGTAGTAGGAGGAGGATCTGGTATAGGAGCGGCTACAGCTATTAGAGCTGCTGAGGAAGGTGCTAAGGTGGTCATTGCCGATATTCAAGAAAATAATGCAAAGTATGTCGCAGACAAAATCCTTGAACATGGGGGAGAAGCGATTGTAGTAACAGCAGATGTTACCAATATCCAGGAGGCACGTCGTATCACCGAAGAAACTGTTCAAGCGTTTGGGGGGATAGATTATCTTTGTAACTCAGCAGGTTTACAGACTTATGGTACTGTCATAGATATGGAGGAAGAAGATTGGGACCGAACCCTCGATGTAAATCTCAAAAGTATATTTATGGTTTCCAAGTTTGCCATTCCAGAGATGATAAAAAGAGGAGGTGGAGCTGTTGTAAATATATCCAGTGTCCAGGGAATCCGCGCTCAAAAAAATGTCTCTGCCTACGCTGCATCCAAAGGCGCTGTTATTGCCATGACCAGATCTATGGCGCAGGACTTTGCCCGCGATAATATACGAGTAAACTGTATTTGCCCGGGCTCTATTGACACCCCTTTGTTGCGCTATGGCGCTGCCCAACATGGAGAACTTGAGGAGGTATTACAAGATTGGGGAGACAATCATCCCATAGGACGAATTGGAACCGCAGAGGAAATTGCTACAACCGTGTTATTCTTATTTAGCCCAGATGCAGGGTTTATATTAGGGCAGGCCATCGTTGCAGATGGGGGGTTGAGTATTGGGATATTGTGAGATGGAGATATTATTAAATAGTTAAATGGCTGTATTGTGATATTGTGAGATGGCGATATTGTTAAATGGCTGTATTGTGATATTGCTGTATTGTTACGTTGCGAAATTCTGGCATTATTAATTATGATTACTTTGTAGTATTAAGAGGATGGACATATTTAAATATGCTTAATTATCATATTGTTC
>CAZZEC010000257.1:0-5953 GCA_964652565.1 uncultured Bacteroidia bacterium | reverse complement strand
ATTGCTACGGGAGCATTATTCTTGCTCGTTGGGATGATTTACGATCGCAGACATACACGAATGATCAAGGATTTTCAGGGAATTGCCAAGCAGCTACCCACTTTTACCTTTATCTTTATGATCACGGTTATGGCATCGGTAGGACTACCCGGATTAAACGGATTTGTGGGAGAATTTCTGGTACTTATGGGCAGCTATAAGTCAGGAGTAATTGGTCAGGTATTTGCCGTATTTGCTGCGACAGGAGTGATCATTGCAGCAGTGTATCTATTGTGGATGTTCCGAAGGGTGATGTTTGGAGAATTGGATAAAGAAGCCAACAAGCAGCTCATTGACCTTAATGCAAGAGAAATTGGGGTGATGATGCCCTTGGTTATCTTGATGTTTTGGATGGGACTATATGCAACCCCATTTTTGGACCAGATTTCTATCAGTTCAGATGCAGTAGTGGAAATGGTATTAGAAGAGAATGATATGGAACTCCAGGAAATAACGATTGATACTTCTATTCCTGAACCTACTGAGTCAGAGCCTGCAACATCGGGAGATGGGCATTGATAAGACGACAGTCAATAGACCACGGACGACAGAATTAGACCATAGACGACGGACGATAGACGACAGACCACAGATGATAGACGATAGACCACAGACGATAGACGAACGAACAAAGAAGATGGACGATAGACAACAAAATATTGACGATAGACCACAGACTAAGGGCGAACGATCTTGGCTTTTTTTGCTTTTAGTATGAAATTTTTTGAAGTCTAGATTCTACTAATACTCACTTCTTAGAATTCAACGCCTAAATAAATTTGCTCCATAGTCAGCTTTACGTCCAGAATAGGTAGATATAGGCATTCTTCCATTTGATCATATATTGTTAGCAACCATGTTTTGGGAGATTGAAGATGATAGATTTCTACATAGGGTCTATACTGATCAATAATTATATAATCTTTCAGGCTAGGTAGGTTCATATATGCCTCCCTTTTCTCGACTCGATCTCTACACAAAGAAGAACGTGATAGTACTTCTACAATTAGTATCGGATTTGTGATGATGTCATCTCTATTTTCAACTAGCTCTACCTCTCCACATACAACTGAGACATCAGGATAATAATATTTTTGTTTATCCAGCACTTCTATTTTGAGATTGCTTGGAAATACTTCACAATCAGATTCTGAAAGTCCATGAAAGAGTAAACTAGTAAGTGTTCGACAAATTCTTTCATGGGACAAACTAGCCCCTGACATGTTGATGATCTTCCCTCTTTCATATTCACTTTTATACTCCGCTTGTTCCTCTATAAGGAAATAATCCTCGGGAGCGATATAATCCTTCTTTGGTATGATTACAGAAGTATCATTATTATATTCATTCATAGAACTGCATATTATTCTATTACTCTATCATACAATTCTTTCATGGATATTGTGATATTTACACTTTCAAATGCTATTTCTAGGTCGAGTTCATCAAAAAATCGATAGATCCATTTATTAGGCTCAACGTACGTATATACTTCGACAAAGGGAACTTCCTGCTCGATCAATACATATTCCTTTAAGCTAGGAAGTTTTAGATACGCTTTCATCTTTGTATTTCGGTCTCTGCTACGGGTGGAAGGAGAAGAAACTTCAAATATCACTGTAGGGTTATCAATAATATCAGATCTGTTCCAAACTAAACGAGGATTGTTACATACAATAGATGCATCAGGATAGTAAAATTTATCTTTTGCAACTTCTATCTTCAACTCGCTAGGGAGGATTTTACATGGCTTCCCTTTTAACTTTTCATACCCTATTCCATAAAGATTAGAACAAATGATATTATGATTTAGAGTAGTCCCTGACATATTAATAATCTTCCCTTCCTCGTATTCATTCTTATACTCCACCTGCTCTTCCATTAGGAAGTATTCCTCGGGGGATATGTAATCTTCAGTGATGATGTCAGATGAAATGTGTGTTTGAGTCTTCATAATATACGGATATTTTTCTATATGTTACATAAACAACGAATTTATGCGAATCATTTAGACATAAATATACATATATTACCGACAATATATCGATCCAAATTCTATTTTATCCTAACATGAATGGTCGCTTAATCTGCTACTCATCCATTTAAAAGATGTGTAATTTGCGAATATGTTTACCCCTCAGGATACTATCGTAGCCATTGCCACACCCAGTGGTGTAGGAGCACTCGGAATTATCAGAATTTCGGGAGATCGTGCCATCGAATATGTCAATGCCCTCTTTTCCAAGAATCTCTCAGAAGTAGGAGGATATACCTTACATTATGGGAAAATCTGGAAAAGGGAAGAAATGCTGGATGAGGTGTTAGTGAGTGTATTTCGTGCTCCCAGATCCTTTACTAAGGAAGATGTGGTAGAAATTAGCTGTCATGGCAGTTCGTATATCCTGCAAGAGATCGTACACCTCCTCCTAAGCCAAGGAGCACGTCTGGCAAGACCAGGGGAGTTTACCCAACGTGCTTATCTCAATGGAGCCATGGACCTGGCTCAGGCTGAGGCTGTAGCAGATCTTATTGCGTCTACCTCCGCACAATCTCACAAACTGGCTATGAGCCAGCTTCGGGGAGGCATCTCAAGAGAGTTGAGTCAGCTTAGAGAACAACTGTTAAATTTCACCTCGTTGATCGAGTTGGAACTCGACTTTGGAGAGGAGGATGTCGAATTTGCCGACCGCAGTCAACTGATGGACCTCGTCCTGCAGATCGATCATAAGCTCAGCAGCCTAATCAACAGTTTCCAACTAGGCAATGCCATCAAAACGGGTGTTCCCACTGTGATCATGGGTAAACCCAACGCAGGAAAATCCACCCTGCTCAACACCCTACTCAATGACAATCGGGCTATAGTCAGCGATATTCCAGGTACCACCCGGGATATGATCGAAGATCGGGTGGTAATTGAAGGCGTTGAATTTCGCCTCATGGACACCGCGGGCGTCCGCGAGACCACCGATCTCATCGAAGCCGAAGGCGTACGCCGTACCCTCGACCTGGCACAAACTGCCAGTTTGATCATATACCTGTTCGACCTACAAACAGAATCCATCGAACAAGCCCAGGCTTATATTCAATCGCTAGCTCTCCCCGAGTCGGCCCGTATCCTGATTGTCGGCAATAAACTCGACCTGCAAGATGGAACCTCAACAAATGGTAATTCCATTCAAGGTTGCCCCTACCCTATTCTGCGTATCTCCGCCCAAGGTCATCAATATATTGATGACCTACGTCAGCTCATGATAGCAGCCGTACATAGCTTCGCAGATATTACTCCCGATCAAGCCATTATCAGTAACGCCCGCCACCTTCATGCGCTCCAGCAGGCATATACCGCATTAGAGGACGTCTCTCGTGGCCTCCAGGAAGGCCTGACGGGAGATCTTTTATCCATCGATATACGCACGGTCTTGCATTACATTGGCGAGATTACAGGAGAAATTACCAATGAAGAGGTACTGGGAAATATTTTTGGGAAATTTTGTATTGGAAAGTAGAACGAAATCCCTACACATTGAGTGCTATACACTATGTTTAAAACAACAACCTTGTTTCGTTTATTTCGTTTATGTTTATTAATTTAGCGTAATAAAGATTAGAATAATGGCACTTATTGATCATGTAAATAGACCTTCCAAGGAGGAACAAGAGGTTGCTGTCAAATCGTATGATGCACTAAAAGCTACTTTAGCGAGACTTGAATCGGATACAGCAGAAATCGAAATTGAAGAAACAAAGGACCGATTAACAATTCCTCTTAGTGCTTTAGAGATGCTTGTCAAAATACTCAAAGCAACCAGCGAAGGTCTACCTATTTCTGTTGTCCCAGTAGCCATGGAAGTAACCACTCAAAAGGCAGCGGATCTATTAGGTTGCTCAAGGCCTCATATAGTAAAATTACTACAAGAAGGGAAAATACCTTTCACAAAGGTGGGAAAACATCGAAGGATCAAATATGATGATTTGATTGCTTATCAGCGTCAAATGGAGGCAGAGCAAAAAGCTTTGCTCATAGACATTATGCAGTCCGATGAAGAAGACGGATTATATGATACATAGCATTCGGTTTACCTGTGTGTTGGATACCAATGTTATCTATCCTATTATCATCAGGGATCTACTATTTTGGTTAGCCCATTATCGATTATTTACTCCTAAATGGAGTAAACACATATTTGATGAGTGGGAAAATCTCATGCGCAAGAAAGGAGTATCTGAAGAGAAGATTTCAGATCGAATTGCTAAGGCAAATCGAGCCTTTCCAGATGCTTTAGTTACAAATTATGAATCTCTTATCCCATATCTAACCTTACCAGATGAAAAAGATCGTCACGTACTAGCAGCAGCCATTAAGACCAATGCAAGCATCATTGTTACCCATAATTTAAAGGACTTCTCGGCAGAATATCTTAAACATTTTGGACTCACCGCCAAAGATCCTGATAACTTTATCGCCGATACCGTAGATCTCAATCCTATCCAAGCTGTCCAGGCTTTCAAGGAACTAGTACTTCATAAGCGAAACCCCAATTTAGACGAATATCAAATGCTAGATAGATTCCGTAATAATGGATTAAAACAATCTGCCGATTTTCTTCATTCGTTGGTATAGGAATTACAGGTTTTGAATAAACCTTATCAAAAATACTTACAAGTATACCCTTAGTTACTACCCCTTCCAACCTTGGAAAGAGCTACATTTGGTATTTCCTTTGCCCTCAGACGCATAAACGTTGCCGAAAGCTATATTCTATTGGAGGATATTTCCTGCATCGAGAAGCCTTTAAAGGCTGTATGTATGCTTCTCAAACCCAAAGTAAGAAATCTAGGGAAATGTTAAAGACATACCGGAATTGCCTTAGAGTTGAAAATCTGCAAGAACAGTTATATCAAAAACATTTCAAAAAATTCTATGCGGGGAAACCTACCAGGAAATATTTGCAGTTGATGGAAAAAATAGAGAAGGCTGAGAGTATTACTTACCAAGAAATTGAACGAAATGTTAAAAATGCTTTTTGATTTCAATAATTTAATTTTGTTAAAGCCATTGTGCTTGAAGTCCATTCTCATCCAACTGAGATGGCAGACTAAAACCGGACAGTATAAATTAGTTTTTGCCCATCTATTTTCTCGTCGAGTTTTCTTTGTATATCTTATTTTCCTATTTCTTGCTGGGTAGAACGTCTCGCATATGCGATTGGCTGAAGCGATAGCGAGGCTGGACGCATATGCCTTGTTGGTGGAAGGCTATTCCTATTTATTCCTAAGATCTATTTTGATGATTTTTTCTTCAGCTGAATCTTTACCCAACAAGTTTTATTCAATTATCGGAAATTTTTCTTTTAAGGTATTATATCGATTATCATAAGTAATCAATACAATCAATCTCAAATTGTATTGATCTAAATTCTGCTGATATTCTAGATTCCTATCTGCTGTCATTAAAAAATCGATCCCTTCATCTTCAATAGCTTGTAGCAATTCACCATTTTTTTTGGACTGCCAACCCTTATCATGTATCGCGAGCACCTCGAAATTATCTGAGAAGTCATTTTTCAATGGAACAGGTAAGTTCTCATCAAGCAAAATTATTTTCATGTTCGGCTGTTCTAATATTGAAAATATTTTCAAATAAGGTGAGTAATTCTATTACTTGATTTTTTTTTACCGATGGAAAGTCATTTAAAATTTCTTCCAGAGTATCTCCAGCTTTGAGGTAATCAAATAGATTCTTAACCGGAACTCTTGTATCTGTAAACACAGGTTCTCCACTCTGTATGTTCGATGAAATGGTTATTATTTCTGATATATTCATTTCTGTTATTTTTTTGATCTTATAATTTAGTTGTTTTTTAGATCAAAGTAAATTTTTCCCTTTTCATTCTTTCCTGCTTTACACCAACGT
>CAZZEC010000256.1:0-5986 GCA_964652565.1 uncultured Bacteroidia bacterium | reverse complement strand
CAGACGATGAAAAAGGACGACAGACGATGGACGACGGACCACAGACGATGAAAAGGACCACAGACGACGAAAAGGACGACAGACGACGGATCACAGACGATGAAAAGGACGACAGATGATGGACTAATACCCATAATCTATATTTCAACGCGTAAACGCTTTTCTTTGCCCCTAATTTTTGTAAATTCGGTATATTATGGTTAATCCTACAAGCCAAGTTAAATCGTAAAAAATTATTACTCCTGACTCAAAATCCATGCTTAATATTCTACGTTACCTCTATCCTGTTATTTTACTGTTTGCATCTTTCATTAGCGGTTGTACAGAAGAATCAACTACTAAAGGGGAAGATTTGGTCCAAAAGGCCCTTGACATCCACGATCGTATCCTCACAGTTGATACCCATGCTGATACGCCTTTACGCATGATCGAACCGGGTTTTGATATGTCTGAAAGACATGACCCTGATGAAACGGGTTCCAAGGTTGACTATCCGCGCATGAAAGAAGGGGGCTTAGACGCCATCTTTTTTGCAGCTTTTGTTGCACAAGATATTCGTGATGACGAAGGCAATACTCGAGCTAAGGCATTGTGCCTACAAATGATAGATTCAATCGAAGCTTCTACTCAGAGGAATTCAGATATTGTAGGACTAGCCCTCAACCCTGATGATGCTTATACCCTGGAAGAGGCTGGTAAAAGAGCAATTTATATTGGTATTGAAAATGGCTATCCGATTGGGAAAGACATTTCCAATGTCGAACTATATTTTAATAAAGGCGTCCGCTATATCACCTTGGTACATTCCTCAAACAATGACCTGGCAGATTCTGCCACTGATCCTGAAGGTACAGAACATGGAGGAATTAGTGATTTTGGTGCCGAGGTAGTCAAAGAGATGAACCGCCTGGGCATTATGGTAGATGTTTCTCATGGAAACGATAGTGTATTTTATGATGCAATAGCCTTATCCCAAGCACCTATTATAGCGAGTCACTCCAACGCCCGAGCAGTAACCGATCACAGGCGCAACATGACAGATGAAATGCTGGAGCTTATGGCGGAGAATGGAGGCGTCGTACAACTTACTATGCTAGCAGACTATCTACGTCTAGCACCCCCTAATCCGAGTCGGGATTCAGCAGTAGCAGCTCTCCGTGCTAGCATGAAACCTGTTAGTGAAATGACGCAGCAAGAACGAGCGGCATTGCGGCAATCCTTCCAGGAGCTCAATGAAAAATATCCCGCTCCGCCTGCAACTGTTGAACATGTAGCAGATCACATTGACCATATTGTTAAGGTTGCCGGAATCGATCACGTAGGAATTGGATGTGATTTCGATGGAGGTGGAGGGATTGAAGGCGTTTACGATGCCAGTGAAGTGATGAACATCACTATTGAACTTGTAAAGCGAGGATATACTGAAGATCAGATTGAGAAAATCTGGGGAGGTAATTTGATTCGCGTCTTTAAAGAAGTGCAAGCTGTAGCAAAGCAGATACAATCTGCGGATACTCCAGAGGTATAAATTCTATGGTTATATCCATATTAATGTGCATGTTAATTTTTTTGGGACAGTCTCTAACAAATGTCTCAACTATTTCACATCCATTAAGGCTGTCTTTATGTGAGATTGAGTATACTTCAGGCAAAAAACTCCTTACTATCGACCTCAAGCTCTTTTTAACAGATGTCAATGAAGCTATAGTGTTTGACCCCTATAGTAAAGAGCTCGCTTTCTGCCAACCCAATGAATCACCTAAAGCCAACCAAATGTTGTTAGAGTATCTCAATCAGTTTTTCTATGTAAAAGTAAATGCAAAGGGGGTGGACCTCAGAATTAAAGGTAAGAAACTAAGTGGCGAAGGAGACAACACGGCTTTATGGGTCTATTTCGAGCATCAGCAACAATCGCCATTGACATCCATGGAAATCAAAAATGCTGTTTTCACTGACCTGTTTTTCGATCAAAACAACATTGTTTATGTCCATATCAACGGTAAATCCAAAAGCTTAATGCTCAATAAAAAGACACCTGCTCATAAACTAACTTTCTGACATGCACCCATTTTACTTTTATCTAAGGTTGGGCTTTGAGCACATTTCAAACTTAGTAGGATATGACCATATCCTCTTCTTAATCGTACTATGTGCCGTATATCAAATCCAACAATGGAGAAAAATCCTCATTTTGGTCACCGCTTTTACCATTGGGCATAGTGTTACCTTGGTCCTTGCTTCACTAGATATCTTCACCATTCCTTCCAAAATTATCAAATTCCTTATTCCAACAACGATATTCATTACTGCCCTTCATAATGTAATTAGTTCTAATTTACCTGAAAAATCTTCAAAAATGGGTCGAAACTACGCTATGGCATTGTTCTTTGGGTTCATTCATGGCATGGATTTTTCTAACTACTTCAAGGCATTGCTAATAGATACTTCCGATATTGTGATCCCCTTGTTAGGCTTTAATCTAGGAATTGAACTGGGCCAACTGTTGGTCGTTTTTTTTATTATTGGTATTGCCTATCTATTGCTCAATGTGATAGGAGTCAAACACAGGGAGTGGAATGTATTTATTTCGGGAGCAGCAGCAGGGATGTCTCTGATATCCATGATAGAGAATTATTTTTGGTAATGTTAGAATAAGGTTTTCACTTAGCTTATTTTAGTTCAAGTACTGAATTGCAGACAGGTTTTTCAGCTGCTATTTGCAGATCTGATTTCATAATTATCGCTTCAAGGTCTATTTGAATGATGAAAAGTGAATCATTAAATAAATTTATGGGTATGTTTTATATATTATCCTTCTGTCAAAATTTGATATTACTCCAGATATTTCTTCTCAGCCACTTTATTATTTTCCCAAGATAAAACCATATTTGCAGCGCTTGATTTATGAAGTAGAATTTTACATGAGCCCTATTTTGTTCCAAAAAATCATAAGGGCAGTAGGTGAAGAATAGTCAACACTTCTAATTCGTTTAATTTCATAAAGTTTACTCCAGAAGGCTCAAGATGATATAATCCAACCTTACAACAATACAGTCCCATTATAATACCCCCTTCAATCCAGCGCCTTCACACTGTATCCCTCTTTTCTGAGTAATTCAATCAATCCTTCTTCTCCTGGTAGGTGTGCAGCTCCCACCGCGATAAATGTTTTCTCTTCTTTGATTTTAGATATAATGGGATCAATCCAGTTTTTGTTTCTTTGGTACAACAGACTTCCCGTACGGTCCTTTAAGGTGGGATCCTCATCCACCATGAGCATCAATTCATCCAGGTTGCGCTGGCGATACAGTCGGAACATATCCTGGAACTGAGAACAATACTTTTTGGGGTCTTTCACCGTTTCCATGAGTTCGTTGGCTTGTTCTTCTAATGGAATATCATTGAAAAAAGCGATTTGTTCTTCCACTGTTTCTAACCCTGAAATAGGTTTATCAGCTTCTTTAAATAGATTGGTGAAATACAGTTCGTACGAGTTGGGTTGTTCTCTAAGACAATACATGGTAGAGACTTGCTGTGCCAGGAAAATGGGTTTGATCATCTGGTACATAGGAATACTCATAGGCATGCTATCGCGCATGAAACTATCCAGATAGTTGTAATCTTCATCTGTGAGAAGGGATTTGAGACTATTGGGAGGTGTCAGCAACATTTGCATTGCTGTTGCCATCATACTTTTTGCATCCAGCACGATTTCAGTAACCAGATGGTCGGATTGGTCTAATTGTTCTGAGACAATGTCAGGGAGAAAAAAGGAATCATTGGGAATGATATGGATGGTGCCATAGAGATAGGAAGGAGAGTCGAGTTCTGGATGGTCGATTTCCCAGAAAAGGTGATTGTAACTCTTCTTTGGAGTAAATGTAGAAGCCTGAGTAGCAGGTTTCTGAGATTTGCAGCTTCCTAACATTAGGACGATAAGGGTGTATCCTACATATGTTGTAAATCTACCCGAGATGAGTTTGTGCATAAAGAACTTTTAGTAATGCGACAATATTAAAATTTGAATTGAATGCTATCGACGAAAATCTAATAACGTCTTCTCGATAATATCCGCACATTCTTCCAACTGTGCTTCTTTGATCACCAATGGAGGCGCGAATCTAATGATATTTCCATGTGTGGGTTTAGCCAAAAGACCATTATCTCTTAAAGACAAACAAATCTTCCATGCCGTGTCGCTCTCTTCTGTATCTTTGATGACGACGGCATTGAGCAATCCCTTCCCTCTCACTAATTCTATTAATTCAGGACGTTGTTGCTGTACCTGTTCCATTCGCTCGCGAAATCTATTACCCAGCTTTTCTGCTTTTTCAGAGAGTTTTTCATCCACAAGAACTTTTAATGCTTCCATCGCTACAGCACAAGCCAGGGGATTTCCCCCGTATGTGGAACCATGTTCTCCGGGTTTAATGGTTAGCATGATTTCATTGTCACACAATACTGCAGAAACAGGTAAAACACCACCTGATAATGCTTTTCCTAAAATCAAAATATCTGGTTTTACACCTTCGTGATCACAGCAAAGCATTTTACCTGTACGAGCCAGGCCTGTCTGTACTTCATCAGCGATAAAAAGCACATTATGCTTTTTACACATGTTATACCCCTTGGAAAGATATCCTGGATCAGGTACTACAACTCCTGCCTCTCCCTGAATGGGCTCAACCATAAAACCCGCTACGTTGGGATCCTTTACGGCTTTTTCCAATGCTTCTAAATCATTGTAAGGAATGATTTCATATCCTGGCATGTAGGGTCCAAACCCCTTATAACTAGAAGGGTCTTGAGAGGAAGAAATGGCAGCTAGTGTTCGTCCCCAAAAATTTCCTTCTACAAATATGATCTTAGCCTCATCTTGCGGAATTCCTTTTACTTCATATCCCCATTTTCTACAAAGTTTCAACGCCGTTTCTCCACCTTCTACCCCTGTATTCATGGGAAGTACTTTATCATATCCCAGTAATTCGGTTATGTACTTTTCGTAAATTCCCAGAATGTTATTGTAAAAAGCGCGTGAGGTAAGTGTAAGCGTCTGGGCCTGCTGTGTAAGAGCATTAATTATTCTGGGATGGCAATGGCCTTGATTAACAGCACTATAAGCAGATAGAAAATCGAAATAACGCTTTCCTTCGACATCCCATACATATACTCCTTCTCCTTTGGCCAAGACAACGGGGAGCGGATGGTAATTGTGGGCTCCATAACGGTCTTCCAATTGCATGGCTTCTGCCGAAGAAAGATGTTCCAAAGATTGTATCATGATGTAATTTTTTCTAAAGTTTTGAACGTGTAAGCATATTCATTGTCATCATCAGCCTGTCTCGCATCTACTGACACTACGTTCCAGCCTTCATCAAATGATTTATCAAAGATAACATCTCCTTCTACTTCAGCATGAACGATGGTTAAACAAACTTTATCTATCATTCCCTTATTAAAAGCTTCTTCAAATATAAATGAACCTCCAATGATACACACTTCTGGTTCATATTTACAAAGAGACAGAGCATCTTCCAGTGAATGCACAATTTCCACACCATCAGGTTGGTAATTTGTTCTTCTCGTAACCACTATATGCCGTCTTCGGGGAAGTGGTTTGCCCAGAGATTCAAACGTGAGCCGCCCCATGATAATGGGTTTATCTAAAGTGATCTGCTTAAAATGGCGAAAATCATTTGGGAGATGCCATGGGAGTTCATTATTTTTTCCTATAACACCATTTTCGGAAACCGCATACACTGCAATTACGTTCTGTTGCATAATACTACTTTTACACGTTAAGTTTACAATCCTTTGATGACTCCCGATGGATGCTTGTTAAACATGACATAGTTTCAATGAATGAGTTTTGAACATCGCTGAATGGGGTTCACATTTTAAAGTTGTAAAGTAGTAATAAATCCAAATTATTATCTTTACACTATGCTTACAAAGATATACAAGCTCTGGATTGTAACACTGATAA
>CAZZEC010000255.1:0-5986 GCA_964652565.1 uncultured Bacteroidia bacterium | reverse complement strand
TCAATAAGTGCGGAATTAATTCCGCACTTATTGAAAAAACAAAGATAAAATAATAACTTCTGTTCTGTGATTCAAATATTTAATACTCATCTTTAATTATGGAATTACATCGACCTCTTTCTTTCCTACTAATATTTCTAGTGTCAATACATCTCTCTCAAGCCCAAGACCCACAAAGCGGCTGGGACTTTACGTATCCAGGAGACAGATTCACTGAAGATGCACTGCTCGACCTATCTTATCTCAATGAAGAAACAGCAGGTGAAAACGGATTTATTCGGCTATCTGAAAATGGGGAATCTTTTGTCAATGAGCAGGGAGAGATCCGATTTTGGGCTGTGAATGGTGGTACGCTTGTAAGGGATCACGATCCCAATCTTACTGACAGGGGACTTCAGGATTATGCGCGATTTATGGCAAAAATGGGTGTAAACATGATGCGTTTTCACGGCCAGATGTTCTCACAAAGTAATAATGTCAATGATCCCAACCGCTCTGAAGCTGACAACATATGGAGAGTCGTAGCAGCTATGAAAGAAGAAGGAATTTATACGACCATCAGTCCTTTTTGGCCTGCACATATGGAAGATATTCCTGCAAGCTGGAATCTGGGAGACTATGTGGGAAATACCGATCCTTGGGGATTACTGTATTTTGATGAGGATTTTAGAAATGCATACAAATCCTGGGTAACCTATCTTTATACAGAAACCAATCCACACACAGGAATTGCGTTAAAAGACGATCCTGCTGTAGGTCTCATACAAATACTCAATGAAGATGGAGTCTTTTTCTGGACGATCGGAGGTGTCCAACCTTCTTTAGCCAGACTGATGCAGCAACAATTTTTTGATTGGACAACTGAGAAATATGGAACGATAGCTGAAGCACTCGACGCCTGGAATCAAACGCAGCAGGAAGGAGATAACATTGGGGAAGGATTATTGGGAATGATCAATATTTGGTTTGCCAGTGATGATCCCAATGTACCCACTCCTACTCCCGGTTTTAAACAACGTCTGGATGACCAAATGCAATTTTTTGCTGAAACCCAACGCGATGTTTATCAAGAACTGTATGATCATTACCGAGACATGGGATGTCAACAATTGATCAATGCCAGTAACTGGAAAACGGCTTCTTCCAGCCATCTGTTAGACCTGGAAAGATGGACTGCACTCCCAACAGAGGTAATGGCTTCCAATCGCTATTACAGTCCTGGACACTTTGGTCCCAATAATGGCTGGCGAATTGAAAGGCTACACCATTATCAAGGTGAATCTGCTATGTTTTATCCCCACCGATTACCCATTAATGCTAAACAGGTGAAGGGAAAGCCTTTTCTGATTACAGAAAGCGGGTGGAACCTCCCACATAAATATCAGGCCGAGGGCCCATTTCTGATTTCTGCCTATCAATCTTTGACTGGAATAGATAGTTACTACTGGTTTTCGCCTTCCTCTATCAATTATGAGGATGATCCGTATTGGCCTTATTTTGGACAAATTAATGGAGAGGAACCCATGTTTCGATGGACCATCAGCACACCGGGACAAATAGGCATGTTTCCCGCTAACGCACTTGCCTATCGAATGGGTTATATTCAGCAAGGTACTCCAATTGTACAAGAAGAACGAACTTTCGAGTCATTAGTAGCAAGGGAAATCCCATTGATTACCGAAGAGCGTAGTTTTGATCCCAACCGGGACAGCTATAGCCCTGTGACAATGAATGGAGATACAGAATTGTCCCCCCTTACCTATCTTGGAGGTCCAGTCAGTGTTTCATACGAAGGGAATTTGGAAGAGGAATTTATCTCCCCTCAACTGGACAGCTTAATCAATATCTCAGAAAAGCAGCTTCACAGCATTACGGGAGAGCTGACATGGAATTATCAGCAGGGGATATGTATTTTGGATGCTCCCAAAGCCCAAGGTATATGCGGGTTTCCTGAAGATCGGGCGTATAATCTTACAGATGTAACCATCCAGAGTACCAATGACTACGTGGTGGTCAACGTGGTATCTATGGACAATGAGCCTATACAGAATTCTTCAAAATTACTGGTTCAGGTAGGTACGGTGTATCAACCCACAGGCTGGGAAGAAGTTGAAACAACATTTTCCCCAGAGGAAGGAGCTACCCCAGTAAATGGATATCAAATAGAGAGTTTGGGAAGAATGCCCTGGAAATCTGCCAATACAGAAGTAGAGATTTCGTTTAAAAATATTAGCGTCAAACATGCCTGGCAATTGGATGCCGCCGGATATATGAAGGATGAAATTCCCGTTGAGATACAAGGGAATGAAACCCGTCTTACCCTTCCCTCTGATGTCATGTATGTAGTGTTAGAAACAGAAGCATTGACTACTGATGCAAATTCTATTGCTCCATCAGATCAACGAGTGATTGTATATCCCAACCCGGGAAATGGAACATTTTCTCTTGAAATACCTCAAACATTGCGATACAAGTCTGTAGAAGTTCTGAGTCTCAATGGCCAGCGTTTGGCAACATTTGACCCCAACGCAGAACATACTTACACAGTCTCTTTAGCTACTGGCACGTATATCGTGCGAGTATTAAATGATCACAATAGAAACATATTATCACAAAAAATATGGGTGAAATAGCTATTATAGTCTAACTATCATGAAAAAAACCGTTCGCTGTATCACTGAGATTTTAACGTCTTCTTTCTATACTATTACCCTTCTTGCAGGGGTAATTCTTTCATGCATCATTTCACCAATATATGCCCAGCAACCTAATATTGTATTAATACTCGCAGATGATCTGGGTTATGGGGATTTGGGTTGCTATAATCCCCATTCCTTGATCCCAACACCACATTTAGATCAATTAGCCAAAGAGGGAATACGATTTACACAAGCTTATTGTCCAGTATCGGTATGCTCACCTACGCGTTATGCACTTATGACAGGTAGATATCCCTGGCGAAGTTGGAAAAAATCTGGCGTTATGGCCAATTATGAGCCATCCATGATCGATTCAAGTTTATTGACCTTACCTGAAATGCTCCAACAAGCTGGATATACCACTGCTGGTTTTGGGAAATGGCACCTGGGAACAACTTTTCCTACAAAGGATGGTCAACAGCCCGTCGGATATGGGAAATTTCGTGCAGATGATAATGGAGCTAATCTCGATTTGTCTCTGCCTGTAACAGATGGACCTATGGATCACGGTTTCGATCATTGGTATGGATTCAGTTGTGCGAGTGAATGCTGGATTATTGATAATCGAACTGTTACAGGAGCGATTGACCATGATTTTTACACCATAGAATCAGCCTCTAATATAGATCATCTTCAGAGATATACCCTTACTGAGTATCTCCCCCATATTACCCAAAAATCTATCTCTTTTCTCACAAACCATGCGACACAACAACATTCATCCCCCTTCTTTTTGTACTTCGCTCCTTATGTACCACATATTCCCATTTCAGTGAGTGATGATTTTAATGGGAAAACCAAAGCCGGATTGTATGGCGATTATGTACATGAATTGGATTACTACATCGGGCAACTACTAAACAGCTTGGATAGCCTGGAACTAACAGATCAAACGCTCATACTATTTGCCAGCGACAATGGATCGCAATTTGAAGTAACCAATCATGAAATGGACCTTGCCAATGCGCCTAATAGTCCGTTGGTTATTGATACGTTAGATAAACCGGGAGTATACCATCGTCCCAACTGGCCGCTCAAAGGACACAAATGGAGCATTTATGAAGGAGGGGTAAGAACGCCATTCATCGCACGTTGGCCAGAACACATACCTGAAGAAAAAACCTCGAATCAAATGATGGGACTGAATGATCTTTTGGCTACCATGGCAGCAATCATAGATGTTGAGATACCAGATGGCGATCAGCTAGACAGCCATAACATGCTCCCAGCTTTGACAGCAAAAGACACCCTAAATCGCTTCAGAAAACAGATCATTGTGCAATCCAGTAGAAACGAATTTGCGATTATACAGGATAATTGGAAATATATCTGGTTAGGTCCCAATAATAGTTCTTCGAATACGGGAGAATTATACAACTTATCCAATGACCCCGCTGAGCAAACAGATCTCCATGAATCCCAACCTGAGAAAGTAAAAGAGCTGAAGCAACGACTCAGAGATATGATTCAAGAAGATATTAATTGGGAAGAATAAAACAGACTATTCAAACCATAACTCAGTACCTATTTCTTTTGCCATACGGCGCATGTCTTCCTTGAGTTCGTGTACTTTATCGGGGTACTCTTCTGCCATATTAAAATGCTCGAAGGGATCATTCTTCAAATTAAAAAGCTCAGTAACAACGGGTTCATCTCCAGTATTCAATTCAGGAGAAGTCCATCGATCCGCTGGTATGGCTACTCTTAATTTCCACTCTTCGTCTCTTATTCCATCCAACCTTTTCCCTGAAAAATAAAAAAAGTATTCATGTGGCGAAGGAGCCTCTTCTGTCAAAAGATCCCAAATATTCTTACCATCTAAGGGTTTTTCAAGAGCTTTAGCACCAGCCAGTTCTAGGATCGTTGCATGAATATCCATGGAGGTACACAGTTCAGTATTCAACTGATGGGCAGGTATCTTTCCAGGCCATCTTATGATAGCAGGCACACGGAATCCTCCCTCATAAGAAGTCCCTTTCGCCCCATATAAAGGTCCCGTCGTTCCTCCATGCCACTTTTCAACAGGTTCTGTATTATACATTCGAGGGGGCATATTTCTCCAAGGGCCATTGTCACTCGTAAAAATAACCATCGTATTATCATCCAATCCTTCCTCTTTCAATACATCGAGAATCTTGCCAACGTTAGCATCGATTTCTTCAATCACATCTCCATATCTTCCCCCTTTAGATGTACCCTGGAAAGATTCAGAAGCATAGACAGGCATATGCGGCATAGAATGCGGGAGATAGATGAAGAAGGGCTCTCCATTGGCATTTTTTATAAAATTAATTGCCGCTTCGGTGTAGGTTTGCGTGAGAAGGGTTTGATCTACGGGTTCCTCAATGGGTTCATTGTTTTGATATAGATATAAAGGTCGCTTTGTATTTACCCAGGGGGGAATCATGTCATTGCTGTATAAGAGTCCCAAGTATTCGTCAAATCCACGATCTGCGGGCATATATCCTGTCACAGCTCCCAGGTGCCATTTGCCATAGGCAGCAGTACGATAGCCCACCTCTTTTAACGCTTCTGCAAGCGTTCGTTCTTCCAGTGAAAGTCCTCCTTCAGAACCAGGACCCAAATTACCAGGTAGCCCTACCCTATGCGGATAGCGTCCCGTCATGAGCGCTGCGCGTGAAGGCGTGCAAACGGATGCAGCCACATAAAAAGAAGTAAGTTTGACCCCTTCATGGGCCATGTTGTCCAGATTCGGCGTATGGATCGTCGGATGACCGTAGCAACTAAGGTCACCATAACCCAGATCATCTGCGAAAATGAGAATGATATTGGGTTGGGTATTTTCACTGTTGTTGTTTTGTGTAAATGCTTGTGGTAAAGAAATAATCAATAGTAGGAAATACGCAATAGCAGGTAGTTTTTTCATTTTTGATTGGATGAGAATAATACAATTTATTTGATACAAGAGATTAGTTTGACTCTTCGAAAAGCATATTAAGATGTTTTAAAATAAAAAAAATTCACACTTTGTGAAAGTTGGGAGTTAAGTTGAGAGGTAAATAATAAATATCTTTATCAATACCTAAACCCAAATCTATCCAACCCTTCTTGTACCTCCTCGCAAGACATAAATAAATCCCACAGTGATCCCGTCAGATAATTCTCTATCATATAGATGATGGGACCCCTGACAAATTGATCCACCTCAGGATTATCTACATGGTATCTTTCCCTTACCATGCCCATATGGAATTCTGTCCTTCTCTAATCGTACTATTCACTTAACACCTTCTGCTCTTCGACCTTATCCTCATCTAGCTCTATAC
>CAZZEC010000254.1:4937-6056 GCA_964652565.1 uncultured Bacteroidia bacterium | reverse complement strand
AAAAATTATTTTGTGTTTATATCGTTTAGTATCTCTTATCTTTCAATGACTATCTTGCGTGTAGTCATCCCTTCTTTGGTATTTACTCTTATGAAGTAAAGTCCTGGTGTCAAGGATTTTACATCAAATGTATGTTCCAGGAATGTGTTGCCGGAAGGAACATCTACTTGTTGAACCGTTTTACCAATCAGGTTGACCAATTTAATGTTGACATCCTGAGCGTTTGCTAATTCAAGATTCAACGTGATAAAGTCTTTAGCAGGGTTTGGATAGGCTTCAATGTTATTTAGCCCAAGATTATTTTGATTTGAAACAGCCATGGTATATCTGATATAAAGTGAAGGTCTGAGGCTTTCATCCTGCTCCTCACGAGAATCAAATCTTCTGGCAGACTGAGTATCGTTTTCATCGCCTATGATAATCCATCCAAAATTAGTTGAGGAATCATTCAACCAGTCTTGTACGTCATTAACCATCTCAGCTGTACTCCAAGTAGCAACTCTATTTCTCACGGCTGGAATATCGATTGTAGCACTGGCAGTATCATTAAAATCTCCTCCTGCATTTGTCCATTCAGATTGACCCAAAATACTACTGTTCCAGGTAGCATCTCCTGCAAGTGCTTCAGTTCCTTGACCACCAGGTTGTCCCGCATCTGAGGGTCCTTCCCCCCATGCTGTTAACAGTCTGTGTAGTGAAAATTCGTGATCTGTAGAAATATTGGGTGCGAGCGATACATGAAGGCTCAAGGCCACACTGTCAATAAAACTCCCCGCAGGTACCATAGAAGCGATATCAAATTGAATTAATCCTCTTCTCGTATCTCCTAATCTTGTATTCCCCGCGTAAAAATGTTCTCCAGATCCATTGCTCAGGTCAGATGATTCAGAAAAAATAGTATTATCTAAGGTGGAGGTCATTGTTACCTCAACTTGTCCCCAACTGGTTGTAGCTAGTGTAACAATGCATACTATAAGTATTAGTTTTTTCATAAGTCCTGAATTTCTTTAGAATCAAAATAAAGATCTATCGTGAACAATCATACTATCGTAACGAAGATATATGCAATAAAGTCATTTATTTTTAAATAGGTTTGTCAGATAATTATCAAAGTATACT
>CAZZEC010000254.1:0-4837 GCA_964652565.1 uncultured Bacteroidia bacterium | reverse complement strand
ATTTTTTTCTAATTAACCTTATCTTCGCATGAAAAGATACCATTATTAAAAGTCTTTTCTCTCATATTAGTCTTACCATCTTGCTGAATGCCCTGGTAAAACCTGCATGGATTTTCACTGAATTTTGGGTACATAATGAAGTAGGACATGAGTCTTGGGGAAGATATACTGCTTTATTATCCTTTTCATTTTTATTTATTACAATTTCAGATTTAGGTATTAACCAATATACCACTCAGAAACTGGCCAGTGCTCCCCAATTGTTTAGACAATTTTTTCCAAGCCTGCTTACTACAAAAATTCTCCTTAGTTTGATGTATCCATTGATCATGATGGGACTTGGATGGTTATGGGGATATCGAGGGGAAGAAATATCCATGTTGGGCATCCTCTCACTTATTTTTAGTGCCACCCAACTCAAGCAATTCTTTCGATCAAATTTTCAAGCTATGCAGCGCTTTCGCATTGACGCTTTCGCTTCAATATTTGAACGGGCTGTATTGCTGGTTCTGGTCTGGGCACTCATTTTCACTTATATCGACATTCAGCGCTTCATATATGCCCGCCTGGTTGCAGTGTCCATCGCTATTGTTACATTTTCGCTGATACTTACAGGATTATATGGGCGAATGGGTTTCCATTTGGAAGTAGGTAAGGTTAGAAGGTTTCTTCAAACCAGTATCTCCTTTGCTTTAATAACAGTCCTCAATTCTTTTTTGGATAAAGTAGATCAGGTTATGCTGGAAAGAATAGCAGGTGAGCTAGAAACGAGTCTGTATGCTGCTGCTTATAGGTGGATGGATGCAATAGGAATGTTCTTAATTATTATCCTGACCATTTTCTTTGCTCGATTTGCCCGATTTGTAAGTAATCGAGAAGAGCAGACACGACTGTTAAGAGATGCTCAGAGAATCACAGCGATCCCTATTCTGTTTTTATGTGTCTTTGTTGCTTTCTATGGCGACCCATTTATAGGATTATTATTCACTAATAGCGATGCATCTGAGATAGCTATCATGACCCAGGCACTTAAAATTTTATTTATAGGTATATTATTAAATGGCTTTCTTATGACATATGGAACATTGCTGAGTGCTACTGGATACGTGCATATTATTAATCGAATCACAATTATTGCAATACTCATCAACATCGGATTGAACCTTATCCTTATTCCTTCTTTAGGTGCCATAGGGGCATCATGGACGACAGTGATAGCATTATCATTTCTGGGAATATTTAATCTTGGTTATGTTCATTTCAAACTGGAAGTAAAAGTTCCGTGGGACATTATTATCAAACTATTGATAATAGGACTTGTATTAATGCTTCTTATGTATAGTTCGACATTATTGGATATACCATGGTGGGTAGTAGGAATTTGCAGTGGTGTGCTTTACTCGGTTATTTGTGTCGCAACAGGTTTGTTACCTAAAGAGCAAATACCTTTTGGGAAGAATAAACAATAGGCATTTAAGATTTCATGGCAAAGTTTCATCAAATATGTCACATAACTGTACTTAACCCTATCTCACACCCCAGAGTATATGCAAAAATTGCACAGACACAATCTGAGATGGGTTTTTCTATAGCTATTATTGGTCAGAAAACAGATCATACACCGCCACCAACAAAGGGCTTTTCATTTTTTGACCTACCCAAAATCCACAGGCTCAGTTGGAAACGTTTTAGTGTTGTTCCCTTTTTAATATTAAAGTATACTACTCGAACCCAAGCTGATATCTTTTGGATACATACACCTGAACTCTTTTGGATAGGCTTGTATTGGAAAATAAGGGGAAAGAAAATTGTATACGATGTACATGAAGACTATTATAAGACGATATTGTATGCAAAGCATTATCATTACTGGCTTAGGAAGCCCATTGCTTTGTTTTGGAGAACACTTGAACGTATGTGGGTGAAATATGTGGATGCTGTAGTATATGCAGAACTGTGTTATGACGATATATTATCTGCCGGGGACAAAAAGTATGTACTCAGAAATAAATTTAACCCAACCGGCTTAATACCATCTAATAATATACAGATACCTGCAACACCATACATGCTATATACGGGTACCATTGCACCTGAATGGGGGATATGGAGAGCCATTGAATTATGGGAGAGCATCAATATCATTCAGCCTATGTACTTGATTGTCGCTGGTTTTACTCATAGCCTTTCACTGATCGAAGACATCGAACAACGAATTAGTCAAAGCAAAATTTCAGATTACTTTACGCTATTGGGGGGAAATAAATTTGTTCCCTATGGCAATATTATTCATTTAATCCGTCATTGCTATATGGGCGTAGCACTCTATAAGATTACCCCTACTATTCAAGGAAAAATACCTACTAAATTTTATGAATATATGGCCTTTAATAAGCCATTAGTATTTACCGATGACCCTGAATGGATTGCATTTCACAAAGTCTATCAATTGGGCATACCCTATCCTATGGCAGAATCTGCAGAGGGAATATTGAAAAAGCTCAAAACTTGGGAGTATCAGCATAAACCCAGTGATTATGACTGGGAGAGTGAGAAGCCAATTATGAAAAGATTATTAACTAATTTGATGTCTAAATAGATGTCGATTATGGGGATTCTACATTTTTTCTTTATACAATTTAATATCCTTCTTTTTTCCTTCAAAAAGATGTAGAGCATTCATACAAAGCATGTACCTTAAACAAATATGATGCATAAAATTACATTCATTTCCCTCATCGCAATCAGCGTCTTCATGGCTTGCGACACCTCTAACCCTGCCAAAACTACCACTGATCGTCCCAATATTATATTTATTATGTCTGATGATCATACTTCACAGGCTTGGGGGGTATATGGTTCCATTTTGGATTCTGTCATCGATAATCCTCACATCCGCAGATTGGTATCTGAAGGTTGCTTGTTGAGAAATAGCTTTTGCACTAATTCAATATGTGTCCCAAGTCGTGCAACGATACTTACCGGCCAATACAGCCATCGAAATACTGTATATACGCTATCAGATCCCCTTCCTGAAGGAGAATCACATGTAGCACAATTGCTGCAAGGAAATGGATATGAGACAGCAATTGTTGGTAAATGGCATTTGCAGACGCAACCCTATGGGTTTGATTATTACAATGTCCTTCCTGGTCAGGGAAGGTATAATAATCCTGTGTTGAAAAACGCTGACAATTGGGAGGCTGGCGGCCGGGAGTATGAGGGCTTTTCCTCAGATGTGATTGGTGAACTTTCACTGGACTGGCTGAAATCACGAAGTTCAGATCAACCTTTTTTTCTCATGTGTCATTTCAAAGCTACACACGAACCCTTTGATTACCCTGATAGATATGCGGGAATGTACTCAAACGTTGAAATGCCTGAACCTGCGAGTCTCTATGAATTTGACTCCGAGGAATCTGGGAGAACCTTTGATGGTCAGGTGTTATCCATACTGGAATCGAGATATAACAATGATTCCCTGGGAAATAGATATCCTGATATGCCTTTTACGACAATGGGTATGGACTCCATTTCAGCCAGGAAAAAGACCTATCAGAAGTTTATCAAAGATTTTTTAAGATCTGGAAAGGCTATTGATGACAATATAGGTAAACTATTGGCATATCTGGATGAATCGGGTTTGTCAGAGAATACGGTTGTCATTTATACCGCTGATCAAGGATATTTTTTAGGAGAACATGGGTTTTTTGACAAGCGTATGATGTATGAGGAGCCGCTAATCATGCCTTTTGTTATACGATATCCACCAGAGATCCCCAAAGGATCTGTAATGAATGACATGGTATTAAACACAGATTTTGCGCCGTTATTTTTGGATTATGCAGGAATAGAAGTACCTGAGGAGATGCAAGGAATGAGTTTTAGAGCCAATCTCATGGGAAATCGTCCCGGTACCTGGCGCACATCCATGTACTATCGATACTGGCTTCATCAGACACAGCGGCCAGCGCACTTCGGAATTCGCAACCAGCGATACAAATTGATTTTTTACTACGGTCAACCGCTGGATATGACGGGAACCCATCAAGAATCTACCCCTCCGGGATGGGAGTTTTACGACCTGGAAGAAGACCCAAAGGAAAATCGTAACGCATATGCAGACCCCCAATATGAAGAGATTATTTCAGCAATGAAGGAGGAATTGATCTCGCTTAGGGAGCAGGTGGGGGATACGGACGAACGGTATCCTTTAGTAAGGGAAATTATGGAGGAATATTGGGAGGAGTAGTGGCAGAATAGGGAGATACTTAATTATTGGGTTTGTTTGAAAGCTTCATTCAATGAATCCTTTATCTTAAGTTGAGGGAGACCCAACATGGATCTCCCCCTATTTACCAGGAACTGCTTAGTTTTTGACAAATCTCATGGTTCGAGTCTCGTGATCCAACGCTACTTTCAATAAATATATACCTTGTGCTATGTCTTTTAGGCTAATGGTATTATGTGAACCTTCTAATATTTGATTGTGAAGGACTTTTCCTTGCAGATCTAACACCTTGACACTAAATTTTTGCTCAGGTGAGAGATCAGATATATTCAAAACCATAAAGTCATTTACCGGATTAGGGTAGGTTGAAATGACCCATTTCTGATGATCATCGGTTGGTTCCTGCGATAATCTAAATGAATGTTGCTGTGTAGGAGTGATGTTATTATTTGCATTGACTTGGGTCGCGGTTATGGGCCCTAAGTCAGCAAAAGCTAAATACCCAATAACTTCCTTAGTATGATTTCTTTCATTATCAAAGCATCTTTCTTCCTCAACCTTAAACTCAATAGAAGTATTGGTATTATTCTGGTATCGCAGTCCTGC
>CAZZEC010000253.1:0-6114 GCA_964652565.1 uncultured Bacteroidia bacterium | reverse complement strand
AGTTTGCAGAGGGAGTAACTGTACCTATGTTCAGTGTAAAGGCAGCATATTTCCCACTTGGCAAACAGGAATGGAAATTACTTGAAGAAATGAAAGTGAATCTCCAGTATATTGACACTACGAGTACATCGCTACTTGGTAATACGAGATTAAAAATCCTACAACACTCTGACGACAACATACTTTTTCTATTATCTACTGTAAAGGAAATCGCCAAAAATTATATTTCAGAAGCAAGAAAAGTAGTTCAATATGAAGAGGCCCAGCTCCTTGATTTCTTTCCTCGCAAAAATATACAGGTTCCTTCTCATATAACTCCAGACTCCTTGGCCAAGATTAATGTAAGCTATAAAGATTCACTGGGACAAAGACAGAGAACATTTTTAGGCCCCAATGCTTCAATATTAAATAATCAAAGTACGGGGCTGGTCTATTTAACTAGTCTTACTAAATATGCCAGGGCATGTGTAGATTCCATTAATAGGAAGCTCAACAAGAATTTGAAAAATCAAACGCTTCAACAGGAGTTGAGCAACCTGGAAAAAGACCTACTCACTCGTGTAGATCACCTTTCAGCACTTATTGATTCTCTTAGCACAGAGCTTTCCAATCCCTATTTATCTGCACTTCAGGCATTACAAACTACTGCGAACAAGGAACTTCGCAATTATTCTGTTGATGAAAACACGATATCTAAGCCTGAACAAGTTCGGATCTTAACTACCTGCATGGAAGAATTAGAAGAACTGGCAATCATCATTTCAAAACTTCCTGATCGTGGAGAAGAAATTCAACAGTTGTATACTGAAGAGGTATGGAATCCGTTTACTGCTACAATCATGAATGATCAAGTGAAAGAGAGGATCTATAAGGCTTATGATGAATTACTTATTCCCTCAATTTTGGAAAAAATTGAACATGATCTGAATTGTGAAAATATACAGGAGTTTCATTCAATGTTGAATACGCTTTATAAGCGGATGCAGCAATACCGGAAGCAAAATACGTCAAAACTGGAAAGGAAACTCAAAAACGAGAATGATCCACAGGTTGTGATGAAACTTTTTGAAATTACCATGTAACAGTAACATTCGTTCAATGATAAAACTTGTTGTACATCTTAGAGTATGGCTATTTTTACTATGGGCAGTTTTTTGCCTCGATGCGCATGTGTTGGGACAAAAGCGGGAATTGCCTGAATCTACAGAATTCAAAGAATCTGTTTCCAGGTTATGGATTAATACATATGGGAACATTCGTATATCCGATCACCTCTTCTGGATTGCACAAACACATTTTCGTTTTCAGGAAAGTGATGACATGAAATTTGCGGGTCAAATTGCACAGGTTTATAATCGCCATGCCATCAACTATTTCTTTTCCAAGAAGTTCAATGCAAGTCTTGGGGGAGTCTTACGTGTCAATTTCAATACAGATGAGATACTAGAAGACGAAAGACCTAGCGTACCAGAATGGAGAATTTGGCATGAATATCAGTTTGCAGTACCACTTTCACGAATTATGGTATACCATAGAGTACGTATAGAGCATAGATGGTCCAAAGGATTTAAAGATAATAGCGCCTATATATATAGGAATAGGTGGCGTTATATGTTGAATGTAAAAATTCCTATCAATAAGCCCAAACTCGCCCCCAAGACGTTTTATCTCGCGCCCGAGGCGGAGTTGATCATGCAAAGTGGGAAAGCTGTAATCAACAGCCCTATGGAAGATTTACGCCTTCATACTTCCCTAGGGTATATCATTAAACCCCAGTTGACTGTGGCTACGGGCTTAATGTACTCAATGGGACAGGAACTCAGTAACGGAGACGTTTTCAATCAGAAATTGACCATACGACTCCATGTTTATTTTTCACCAGACTTTAGAAAACTCAGTAACAGACTTCCGGCAGTTAATTAAATCCAAATATTCGCACAATAATTAGCATACATAACAATGAACAAAAAGATTAAACCCATCATCATATACGTATTACTGGCGACGACGACGTTTTTATCCGTTTTTTTCTTTCAACGCACCGTTAAGCTGAAGAAGGAGCTTGAATCGTATCGTGCCGTATCTCAGCTGGAAGAAGTTGATAATCAACCAACTTTATATCAACAGATATTTACCATAGACTCATTGCTCATCAATGGAAGATACGGAAACGCCAAGGTAGCTTACGAACAATTTCTGAAAGAGTATCATATAGAAGATCCTTTTAGAGATGCCATTCAATCGAGAATCAACCATGTGAGCAAAATGGCTAACATGCAGGAAAAACTGCGTCTATTTGAAGGGGAGGAACCTTACCAGGAATTATCTGAGAAACTTAATGAAAAGAGCCACCAAATCGATTCCCTATCTAAAAAACTAGCCGTTACTGTACGTACCACACAGGATCAATTTGATTCTTTGAATTTTGCACTTGAGAAGGCCAATATGCGTTCTCAAAGCCTATCTAGCCAGTTGGCTACTAAATCCAACCACGATTTTCTCAAATTCACTAATAGCAAGGAAGCGGAAGTCTATTACGTAGGGGAAACGGAAGAACATAGGGCAAACGGAAGAGGTGTAGGAGTGTACAGCACAGGCAGCCGATATGAAGGAGAATGGAAGGATAATGTTCGCCATGGCGAAGGGGTCTTTTACTGGCCTGACGGAGAATACTACTCAGGTAATTTTGAAAATGATCAGCGCCATGGCTATGGAAATTACTACTGGCCCAATGGAGAATGGTTTTCAGGAGAATGGGAGAATGATCAAAGAAACGGGGAAGGAATTTTTTATGGAAAAGATGGAAAAATCGTGGTCACTGGTATGTGGGAAAATAATAAGTTGGTGGAAAGAAGTAAGTAGATACGAACTAGCTAGCCTTAGCAAACAGTTGCTCGACAATTTTTACGGTTTCTTTCGCTGCAAGATTAGGGTCTAATGCAGTATCTGATATGCCCGATATTACTCTGGTAATATCATGATCTACTTTACCCTTTTTACTCCATGATGCGACAGAGGTGGCGGTGAGATATGCTGAAAAATTGTGATGTCCCGAACCTGGTCGTTCACCGATAATGTGAATGATGCATTTATTTCCAGATGTAATGGGCAATTTTCCAAAAAGTATCTCTCCACAGGCATACCCTGCACGCACTCTCCCATTGGTTATGACAATCGATTCTTCGCTTACTTGATACCCCGTTTCGAGAAGACCATAATTAAGAGATTGCAGATAAGGACTCAGATGACCTTCATCACTGAGAGATCTTATATTTAACCCATCGGATATGATAATTTGGATATCGGGTACATTATTTCCCCATCTTTTTTGCAGATTCTCAAGCGTAAGAATAGATGATTCAGTCAATTGTTCTCCGGATTCGGGATGATAGATATAATCTTTTCTATCTATGGACTGAGTGTGTATGGCAAGTGCAGAAGGAATAGTACTCATAAAACTATTTTCCATTTCCATCCAGATACTCACTTTGGCATCTTCGTATAATTCATGGACTTTTTTATTCAGGTTGGGCTCCAGATCCCAATAGCTTTCTCCATATCCTATAGCTATGGGCACACCTCTTTCTTGTATTTCCTTGATTCTTCTTTTTCCCTCCTCATAAATAGATTCTCTGCTCCTGGCATCTCCTTTTGCTTGGCGATACTGGTAGTATACCCACACAGGATCACCAAAATGCTCTGTAGGCTGGTCGTCTTCACTTATCACTCCAAGTCTTTTAAAGAACGTCCATATTGTATCATCCACCTTATAGCCAAACTTCTCACGGATGCGGACATGATCACTAAAACTTGTCGTCAGATAACTCAACATGGGGTCGTTTTTGGTGGGTAATGCCATAAGATAAGCAGGATTGGCAGGCATAACCTGTTCTATACACCAATCCAGATCTTCCAGTGAGACATCCATATGCAAGGTAGAACAGATATCTAGGCCAATGGTGAGTCCATGCAACTTCCCCATGACCGTATCCTCCAAACAGCAACGAACCAATTGTTCTTTCGTTTTAAACACTTCCGGGCCTATAAAACCAGCAACATCATTGACATGTACCCAGGCATCTTTTCCGTTCTGTTTTTCTATTTTCTGCTTTAAGGCTCTAATAAAGCCGTATTTTCTGGCTTCGTGTATGACCATATCAAACCCTTCCCCATGTCCGTTGGTAAAATCTGCCCCTTGTCCTGTCTCAAAGTATAATCCATACTGTCCGTTGCGTTGAGCAGCATGATGCATCATTTTTTCGATGGTAAGGTCAAATGTCTTATTCGCACTTACAGTACCAGCGAGACTTTGGAACCAAATACCCGTTGTGCCAGGTTGAAAGTCTTCAACCTGGGACTGTATGTCTATGTGAGAGAGTACACAATTGGGAATGGTATCTTGGAGTTGAAAGGTTTGTAAAATATCAAATAGCGCAGCTTCAATTCTTGCGACAGATCCAGGTTCACTGGAAACAGGGTTCGTT
Source organism: uncultured Bacteroidia bacterium (assembly GCA_964652565.1). Taxonomy (GTDB): domain Bacteria; phylum Bacteroidota; class Bacteroidia; order J057; family J057; genus JBCCTX01. The sequence goes on along the minus strand of CAZZEC010000253.1, from coordinate 1,630 downwards.
CCCAATACCAAATCTCCCACTCCATATGACCAGGCATCAAATACCTGCCAAATGATATCGTCCGTATTATCTGTAGGAGAATTAGGTTGGATACGCGCACTCATATACCCTCTACTTCCAATTTTACTGCTTGGAAGTGGGTTAAATATCTTCTGTCCCACAAGTATCAATTCCTCATTACTCATCAATTTGACCACACACCCAATCACATCGCTACTCAATCTAGGCATAATGGCCTGTATATCTTCCTCGGACTGAGACAGAATAAATGATTTTAATCTACCTATCGTCCAGGTATTCAACTCTTCATTATGTACAGTGGTATTTTGTATCAACTCATATAGCTCATCGCTAAAAAGACTTTGACTATCAATATCTCCTATTCTCGTATTACTTAGGAGTTCTCTGGCATATGTTCTCGATTGCTCATCTTTGGCAGTCAGTCCTAGCGCTTGATCTCCTTCTTTAAATTCGTTGGCTGATCCGATAATAAAACGATAGAGATCTATATCTATGCCACCCTTTTTCCGCCTGATGTAGGAAAACACATCTTCACCATTTTTGGGACGTTTGAGAGAAGCATGGGATTTCATATTGGGGTGTCCTGCAGAATGAACGATGCTACATCCGCTTAGTACACTTAAATGTAAGCCAAGTGTTGAAGCCTGGGCCAGAAAATCTCGTCGCTTAATGGAGTTCATGAGTAGATGGAAATTTTTTATTCATATAAAGGTAATAAAAGTTTCTCTGCTTCTTTAGGCTCAACAATTCTTTGTAAATATTCCCAAATATTGAAATTGAAGCGTATATTCAATGATAAGTTCTTTCCCAGACCAGGGCAAACGCACTAAAAATCATTAACAGCTGCTAATCAGCAGCTTAAATTGATTCAATATATAAATATTTTAATTATAATTAACTAACAATGAATTATTTATAAAATTAGGTGCGTTTGCCCTATTTCCAAGACCTTATCCTTTTGTATTAATTGATTTCTTTACCTGATGTCGCGAAATACCACATTTTTAATCGTGAGTTTAATGCTCACCAGTTTTTTTAGCTTTTCCTGTCAAAGAGAGGCCTCCACAACCTATGACATAGTAGTATATGGTGCTACTTCTGGTGGAATTGCTGCTGCGATTCAAGCAAGTCGAATGGGAAAGAAAGTGTTACTTCTGGAACCTGATAAACGAATTGGAGGATTAACGACAGGTGGACTAGGTCAAACTGATATTGGGAATAAAATAGCCATTGGTGGAATATCTCGTGAATTTTATGAAGGGATCAAACGCTACTATGATAATCCAGCGCACTGGAAATGGCAGGAACAATCAGACTACAGAGATGGAGGACAAACTCGTACACAAGAAGGAGAGGCTTCCATGTGGACCTTTGAGCCTTCGGCAGCATTACAGGTGTATCGAGAAATGATACAACAAGAAAATATTGAGCTTGTATTTAATCAAAAGTTAGACAGAGAACAGGGGGTTGCAAAAGAAGGGACTCATATTGCTTCTATCTCGATGTTAAGCGGGGAGGTTTATTATGGGAAAATATTCATCGATGCTACCTATGAAGGAGACCTTCTGGCTGTTGCTGGAGTAAGCTATACTGTAGGTCGTGAATCTAA
>CAZZEC010000252.1:0-6133 GCA_964652565.1 uncultured Bacteroidia bacterium | reverse complement strand
TCTTTACCTGCTTCTTTGGGAATAACAAACTGATATTGTGTAAAACCTTTTCTACCATAAATCCGATTCCAGTTATGAATAGCATCTAAGGGATAAAAAAATCCATCATAAGAAGATATTCGTTTTACAGAGGTAGCCCTTTGCTTGTGGTAGTAACAAAAGTTAAAAGCTCTAACCGTCCAGGCATTCAGTGTAAAATTGGGGAAATGTATAGGTACATTTACTTTTTGTTTATGTAAAACAGGTAGCGGGTTCTCCTTTAGCTTGACAGGCAGTTGCCCCTGGTGTACATGTTCTCCCTTCATTAAAATACTACGACCGCTTTTGTTACCTTTCGCCATACAATCAATCCACGCGACGGAATAGGTCGAATGTTCAAATTCATCAAACAGCTCGAGAATTTCCTTCAAATTCCCGGCTTTTATGGACTCTACGTTTATATAGCTACTTTCTACACGTTTTAGCTGGATTGTCAGAGAGACAATAAATCCTGTAAGCCCCATTCCGCCAATAGTCGACCAGAAAATATCGGGATGCTCTTCTCTGGAGCAAGGGATTATATCTCCATTAGGCGTCAATAATTGTAGGGAATGAATATGTTGAGAGATCGTTCCTTCTACATGGTGATTTTTTCCATGTACATCTGCTGCAATAGCTCCCCCCATTGACACATATTTTGTACCAGGAGTAACGGGTGGGAACCAACCCCGGGGAAGAAATACGCTCAATAGATCGTCGTAGGTAACGCCCGACTCACAAGTAAGTACTCCTGATTGAGGATCAAATGCCAGCATTCTATTATGGGTCAAGCCTGACAACATGGTTGACCCCAGGGATGCATCTCCATAACACCTTCCCATACCTCTGGGAATCCATGGCGTATCACTTTGTATTTCCGGTTTGCGAAAAGTCTGAAGGTTACCCTCTATGGTAGGATATTGTCCCCAATTGGATATTTTAGGCATACTTCTGACAATTAAAGAGTGCTATATAAATCACTTACTGCTAAGGCTAGCTCCGTCATAGGCCCACTTTAGATATAGCGAACCCCACGTGAAACCTCCCCCGAATGCAGCCAGTAACAGGTTATCGCCTTTCTTTAATTTTGATTCCCATTCCCATAGGCATAAAGGAATGGTTGCACACGTAGTATTGCCGTACCGATCAATATTAATCATGACCTTTTCCTCTGGTAGCCCAGCTCGATTAGCTGTAGCATCAATAATACGTTTATTGGCCTGGTGAGGGACCAGATAGGCAACGTCTTCAGATTTCAACTGATGCTTTTCCATCAAATCAGTGGTAATATCTGCCATCGCCTTTACCGCATGTTTAAACACGGTACGCCCATCCTGATATATATAGTGTTCTTTATTCCTGACCGTTTCTAAGGAAGTGGGAAACTTACTGCCTCCCGCCTTTTGCTGTAGATATTCTCCACCGCTTCCATCTGATCTCAACATGGCATCTATCACCCCTAACCCTTCCTCGTTAGGCTCTAGTAGCACCGCTCCTGCTCCATCTCCAAATAATATACAGGTACTTCTATCTTCATAATCTACTCGAATAGACATAGTATCAGCCCCGATTACCTGAACCTTTTGATGTGCCCCGGTCTCAACGAATTGTGCTCCGACACGCAAGGCATACAAAAAACCCGAACAAGCAGCACTCAAATCATAACCCCAGGCATTGGTTGCTCCTATCTTATCAGCAATGAGATTAGCCGTTGCAGGATAAACGTGATCAGGAGAAACAGTTGCACATATGATTAATTCTATATCTTTAGGTTGAACTGAAGTTTTAGCAAAAAGATCCCTCAAAGCTTCAACAACCATATCAGAAGTAGCTTTTCCTTTGTCCAGTATTCGTCTTTCTTTGATGCCCGTCCGTTCCTGAATCCATTGATCATTCGTATCTACGATTGCTTCCAGCTCCGCATTTGTTAGTATCCTTTCAGGAACATACCCCCCTACAGCAGTAATAGCTGCATGTCTTTTCATATAATTTAAATTTAGCCTACAAAAAAGAAGTTTTTCTACATTAAAACCAATTATCCTTATATGTTTTCATAGATTCAGACTCTTTTGAGTCTTTACGCCTAACTTTTTCAATCTTTCAGCCTGAAGGATCAAATTCCCTTGTCCGTCCCGCATTTTGGATAAGGCCAGTTGATGGGTCCTTACAGCCCGTTCCAGGTGCTTTTCTACGTTATCCATTTCTTCGACAAATCCTGCAAACTTATCGTACAGCGCCCCTCCCAATCTGGCTATTTTCAGCGCATTTTGATTTTGGTATTCTATCTGCCAAACCGATGAAACTGTCTTAAGCGTAGCTAACAAAGAAGAAGGACTTACCAGGATAATTTTCTTGTCCCATGCAATGGTAAAAAGATCTGGTTTGTGTTGCAATGCGAGCGAAAAGGCAGGTTCGATGGGTAAAAACATGAATACAAATTCTGGAGTATTCAATTGTCCTGACATGTGATAGTATTTACTTGCCAAATTCTTAATGTGCCGAGTGATAGAAGTCGTATGCTGATCTATAAGATCCGTACAATCCTCATTTTTTTGCCGTTCCAGGATCTCTGCGTATGCTTTTAAAGAGACTTTTGAGTCAATGATCAGGTGTTTATCTCCGGGTAGATAGACTACTACATCTGGTTGGAGCCTTTGTCCATTCTCTCCTGATAGATGTACCTGTTGTTTGTATTCCATTTGATTTCTCAGCCCACTTGATTCCAAAATACGGGTCAATACCATTTCCCCCCAGGAACCTTGGATCTTATTATCTCCTTTTAGAGCAAGTGCCAGATTTTGAGCGTCTTCACTCAATTGCTGATTTAGAGACATCAGCATCTCGATCTCTTTCTGTAGCTGTATCCGCTCTCTATTATCTTTGTCATAGGTCCGCTCGATTCGTAGCTGAAAGGCTGATAATTGCTCTCTCATGGGCTGTAGAATGTGTTCGAGCTGAGTTTGATGCACATCTGTCAGTACTCCCGATTTTTTTTCGAGAATATTTTGTGCCAGGAATTCAAATTGCATTTTCAGCTCTTCCTCCCATTTTTTCATCGCAGTTTCTTGCCGGGATTGTTCCTGCATAAGCATGTTCTTCTCCGCTTCCAGTCGTTGAATATTTCCATTCATTTCCAACATCCTATCCTGCAAATGTTCTATGCGCTCATCTTTCTTGAGTACCTGCTCTTTCTGCAAGTGAAGTGCTGCTGCCTGTCTGATATATTCTTTGCGCTGTTCGCGCTGGAAATGAGAAAGGAAAATGTACGTAATCAATACCCCCAGGCTTATACCCAACAATACTGCCGCTCCAAAATACAAGATATCCATTTTACTAGCTTTATTAGTACAATTATAGTAATTTTATTAGCATTAGCCAATAAAGCTGGAAAACAGGATTGTTAATTTTGACAAAAGATTGTCATCTGTGCAACATCTTCAGAACCTATACCCTTTAAATTTCGTTTTTTGATACATAATATATTTCAACTTATGCAAACAATTCTCTACCTCTTCATTGTATTGGTTCTCATCAATGTAGCTTGTATTAGGCAATCTTCTTCAGATCATCTCTCTCAAGCCTCTTCCTCACCAGATATGGCACAAACAATTATAGATAAAGCGATTGCCGCGCATGGTGGAGCACTTTATGATACCAGTTATGTATCATTTACCTTCCGGGATCGTTATTACACCCGAAACCGTAAACAGGGTATGTATACCTACGAACGAATATTTATCAACCCTGAAGATTCTACGCAAGAGGTAAGAGATATTCTGAATAATGATGGGTTTGTAAGGGAAATTAATGGAAAACAGGTTAGTGTTCCTGATACGATGGCCTTCAAGTATTCCAACTCTATCAATTCTGTTATTTACTTTGCCTTACTCCCATACAGATTAAATGATCCAGCGGTGATCAAGCGTTACCTGGGACAATCTACCATTAAAGATGTTCCCTATCACAAGATAGAGATAACCTTCCAGCAAGAAGGCGGAGGAAAAGATTTCGAAGATGTGTTTATCTACTGGGTACATCCTGAAAATTATACCGTAGATTACCTTGCATATCTTTATTATACAGACGAAGGGGGTATCAGATTCAGAGAAGCCTTCAATCCCAGAACCATTAATGGGATTCGCTTTCAGGATTATGTGAACTACAAACTATCAGATGAATACCCTGTACATATTGTGGATAGCATGTTTAATAGTGATTCCTTAGAAAAATTATCAGAGATCATATTAGAAGATATTGAAGTACGTATTGATTAAAAAAAACTGCATCCCGGTAGGAAAGTGGGATGCAGTACAGTGAGTAGTAAGTGGTGAGAACATAAATAAGACACTCAATGCTTGACACTCAATAGAATTTATTAAAGTACTAGGATAGGGAAATTCCTTTCTAAGCAATTATTTTTATAATCCAATATACTTTTTACTTAAAATATTAGTTTCACAACAATTTGATTCTAATAATTTTAGCCTATCAATACAACCGAATGACCTTTTTTCGTGTAACACGAGATTTATCAAGGAGATACATTGTGTCAGCTGAAGAAGGTATTTACGCTTACATATGCGTGTGATTCTTTATACTTCAGCTAAAAACTAGTGGTAACCTCCTTAGATACAATCATATTTGCCTTCGGATGTATTTTTTTCAAATAAGCTTTTTCTATCTCAAAAGCGCTTCCGATATATTTTTACGGGGATAGGTTCAGGCTGTCTACACGTATCACGGTGAGGATTGATTGCTGAACATACGTGCGTAAACACTCTTGGTGCATATATACCACACGTGGTAAGTAAAACGACGGTTATAAATAACATAATCATAATGTGAGCTAAATTAGGTACAAAAACTTGTCTTGTGCAGAGACAATACAAATATAACAAAAACTACAACTTTACAAATAAAAAATCCACATAAATTTCATAACTAGTACAAAAATCAATCCTCATACACTCCAACTTCCAGATACGATCCTAAATTTGATATTCAGGGTTTTCCCTGGTATGATTTTTTGCTCACCGTCGTACATTAATGATATATAGCTCATTTTAAGAAAAATACGATGAAAAAGATTCTCACACTCATTACTTCTATCATACTACTGTGCAACTTCTCTCATGCTCAACAGACTGGAAAAGTCACGTTTGAATCCCTGGGCATTGAATTTATGATTCCCAATGGATGGGTAGGCCAGCTTATGGAAGACAGCTATATCATTGGTCATCAATCCGAGCCTGGATTTATTCTCCTGACTACTCATGAAGCCAGTTCTCTGGATGAACTGAAGCAAACAGCACAAGCAGGTCTCTACGACCAAGCCAACGGGATTATGTTACAGATGGAAGGCCAGACAGAAATAGTGGGTAATAATGGAATAGGAGCCACCTTTACAGGTAATATGGGGGGGCAGCCTGCCAAAGCTTATGTATTAGGGCTGGTTAATTCATATGGTTCCGGTGTATCCATCATGTCGGCTATTTCCGAAGCACAATACTCCACGAAGTATAAAGAATTAGCCCTTCAAGTAGCGAGAAGTGTTACATTCACCCAGCCTGTGGCACCTCCAGTGGCAGATAACTGGAAAAATAACCTGGCCAATACGCGACTAACCTATATGGATTCTTACTCATCCATTACCTATTCAGATCCTAATGTTACGACAGGTGGAGGATATAGCAATAAAGAAGTGATCGATTTGTGTGGGGAAGGATATTTTAAATATTCGAAGAATAATGAGATGAGTGTAACGGGAGGAGCAAACGTCAGTGGCTTACAAACTACCAAGGGCAGGGGTGCCGGCACCTGGGAGGTACGCGCCGACGCTTCGGGCAATCCTTTATTGGTCCTGAATTTCTACAGCGGTGAGGTATATGAATATGCGATTACCAACCCCGATCGCAAGCTCCATCTCAATGGTTACCGATATTATCATACCTGGACGGGGGAGAACAAGCCGGATTGTTTTTAGAGGAGGGCCGGTAGTTAGACAACAGACGATTGACGGTGGGCGTCGGTAGGGGTTGTTGGAAGCCCTTCTGCTCTATGGTATGCGTCCGGCTAATCCCGTCTGTCCTGGCATCGTATGATTGGCGATCTTAGC
>CAZZEC010000251.1:3767-6141 GCA_964652565.1 uncultured Bacteroidia bacterium | reverse complement strand
CTTCTAATGAAAGAATTTCTGGCATTTGAGCCTTGTACGCATGATTTAGGGCATCTAAGGTAATATGATTTTTCCCGTCTGGAGATACCTGTATCTCTGGAGTCTGATCTGGGATGATGCGATCAAATTCTCTGATAATTCTGTCATACAAAGATTTAACTTTATCCCCCTTTATACGGATCTGAATATCTCCCTGATAAGGATGAGCTTGGCTCATATTAGCCTGTTGAGGGATTATAAACGTAACTAACGCATCTGTTTGCAGCCAGGGATCATTCCACCAAATTCCACATGTCCACATTTCTTCTTCTTTGGCAATTTTCCCTATACGTACAAGAAAGCGATCCACAATAGATCGATGGATAAAGGGATACCGCAGCAGGATATGTATATCATTTCCGTTTTCTTCTTGCCAAAACCTTTGGACAACATGAGTAGGATTTGCAGGCATTAATTGTGGGACAAGATATGTACCCCATTCTAACTGGAAACATATTTCGCATTGTTCCATAAAAGAGAGAAACAAGGCATGTTCTCTTTCTGTGTATTGTCGCCAGATTTTTTCGAGATCTTTTCTGTGAAACTTCCCCTCTTTAGCTACGAGTAAGTCGTAGTATATTCCTTCACGATCAAAAAGCGTATATATGGCTTTGATTACCCAGGATTGATCCAGGATAATCTGATCATTGAGCAAGCCCTCCTGATAGAATACATATCCTATATGGTGCAAATAGGAAAGGAGGCTGAAAGGAATGGTACTTTGATTTGTATCGATCCCTAATTCTTCGCAGATCGAATAGTAGGTTTCTCGAGATATGGCTGGATCTGTTATTTGAGCAAGGTGCTGTTTGACTTGTTGCCAGGAATGAGGGATACTCGGTGCATGCACAATTTCGGGGAGTTGGGCGGTAGCTTCTTCTATCGCGAGTTTGAGCCTCTTTATGCCGGACCGCGTTTTCGCGCTGACTTCCAGGACATCTACGATGGGGTAAGATTGTTGCAACTGATAGATTCCCGCTGGTGTCTGTTTCCCATCTCTATCCACTTTATTCTGTACGATAATAATGGGAGAGCCTTGGGAAATACGGGTGATATATTCCAGCCAATAGATGATGGGATGATTTTGATATTGATACCCTTCATATTCATGAAAGGAGCTTTTTTCTGATTCGGAATCCCAAACGAGTAAATATAACGCCCTTGTTCTCATGAACAATTGATGTGTAGCGTGGTAAATATCCTGTCCCGCAAAATCCCAGATATTAATCAACCCTTCCTCTCCATTAATATCGACCTCATCCCAAACCGATAGATGAATCCCATGTGTACTTTTTTCATTTTCCTCAAACTCGTTCTCCAAGATGGCATCAACAATACAGGTCTTACCCACCCTGCCATTTCCAACTATAATGAGCTTAGATTCCAGCGTTCTTTCACTTCCCTCTTGCCTACTCAGATGATAATCTTTTAATCGTGGGTAGCAATTCTCTCCTTCTCTTTGGCTCAGGAGCTCTGGTGGTATTTCATCAATGGTAGTATCTGTGGTGTATAGCTCCTGAATATTTGTATGTGAAAAAAACGCTTCAGGATACTGGGGAATGCTCGTGCGATTTAATCCCAATCTTTTCAGGTGGGGAAGGTGTTGGATAGAAGATAAGTCGACAGCTTTATTTTCGGAAAGGTCGAGTTCGACCAGTCCTTCGAGCTTAGATAAAGGGGAAAAGTCTTGTACATGCGTCCTGCGAAGAAATAGATGTGTGAGGGATGTAAGGTATTGAATTGGCTCAATATGTTGTAGCGGGCATTCATTCAGCGAAAGGAGATACAGATGCTTGAGCTGATCTAAAAGAGGTAATACTGATATTTCAGACATTGCCAGCAAGAGTTCTTTCAATTCTTTCAATGACTGCAAGGGTGAATAATCAGCTAGCCTAAGTCCCATCAGAGACAGCTTTTCCAGGTTGTACAGATCATTTACATACTTAAGCGAAGAAATCCGTGTATAGCTAAGTTCTAAATATTTGATTTGTTGTATTCCCAATAATGGATACAAGTCATAAATGGGATTATCATATAGATAGAGACCTTTGAGTCTATATAGACTTGTAATTTCAGAAGGAATACGGTCGAGCGTATTGCGCATTCCTCGATTACGAGTACTGTCTCTGTAGCCCCATTCTCCCCAAAACCATTCTCCCAAATTAAGATGTTCAACCCAGCTCATGTACCTCAGCTCTGACCATACTTCGTAGCTGGTATCGCTCAGTCCACAGTTTCCCAGATCCAGGAATCGACTTTGCATTCTTTTATTTTCTTCAATAAGCTGTAGTGCAGTTTGCATGGAAAAATTTAGCTTAGACAACAGACCATTGAC
>CAZZEC010000251.1:0-3667 GCA_964652565.1 uncultured Bacteroidia bacterium | reverse complement strand
TAAGCTGTAGTGCAGTTTGCATGGAAAAATTTAGCTTAGACAACAGACCATTGACGACGGACGATAGTTTAGACCACGGACGACGGACCACGGACGATAGCTTAGACCACGGACGACGGACTACTGAATTGATTCAGTAATCACAATGACACAATACAACAATATATCCATCCCACAATTTTACCTTTCTACAACTTCCTCATTTCCTCATCTAACAATTCTTCCAGGTCTTCAATAATAGTCAATGTGAATCTGAATCCTCTTTCGAAATCATAGACGATTTCTTCTGGAAAGCTTCCTTCTTGTATTCTCTTATCTTTTGCAAAATCAAGCGTCCCATTGATGATCTCACTAGCATCACTTAGCTTACTGTTTATTTCAGATAACCATTCCTCATTCCGTGTCTGATTAGTTAACGTAAAAAGCTTCTCGCCTAATTCATCTATTTCTTTATAGTTTAATTCTTTTATTGGAAACTCCATCATATTGCGGTGTGCAGTCAAATCCGAAATGGCTTGTTCTAAAAATTCTATTCTCTCTTCAATATATTCTTCTCTCATCCTATTCCCCATTTCATCCATTAATTCAAACACCTTCTCTTCAAACCTCTCGACCATATTCTTGAGATAGCTTTGTGAAAGGATGTTCTGTGAGCGAGAACGCTGGATAGACTGCCAGTCTTCGGATAAAAATCTCGTCCGGTCAATGAGGTCGCGATTCCCTAAACTATTAGCCTGCTTAACTAACATATCTACGGCTTTTGCATGTTGATTTCGACGTACCTGCGACACTATTTCTTCCCGAAAGCCATTGATTCTTTGTGTTGATTCATCTACTCGTCCGGTGTCTGTTTCCTGAACAATGGGTGGCGCTACTTTATTCCCTTCCTGCCGTTGCAAAGACCATTGATAATCCTTGAGCAAATCTCTCAATGCTGTTTCTATTTGCTTAAAGAATGAGCCCGTTATACGGGATTCTTCTTCTTCTCCTTGCAATTTCTGGCCTTTGTCCCCTCTCCTGTATCTATTCCGAATTTCCTGGATTTCATGGAAGTACTCTTGATCCTGTAGTTTGCGGAAGAATTGGTAGACTATATCTATGGCTCTCCTTAAATTGTTACTTTCGAGCTGTTGATTGACTTGTTGTTTAATTATTTCAAAGGAATCTTGAGGATCGTAGGTAGGATTTTGTTCAGCTAAATGGCTTCTAATTCTCGTTATCTTACTTTCTATGTCTATCCCTTGCTCCCAGTTAGGAATACGCTGTAAAGCCCTTTGATAGATTTCTAAAGCTTCTTCCAACCTGTCAAGAGCTTCCAGTCTATTGGCATATTCGTATAAATATTCATAATTATCAGGCTCAAACTCTGTGGCCTTACGGAAATCTTCTGCTGCCTCAACATATCTTCCTGGTGTTTCTAATGCCTTAGCACGTAAGAAATAGGCTTTTGCATTGTCTGGGTTGAAAGAAATAGCCGACGTATATGCCTCAATAATTTCACTATCATCAAATAGCTCTATCCCGAAAAATACTTCAAGTCCTCCCCATTCACTTCTATTCTGTTGCCATTCCTGGACCAAGATACTCTTATATTGTTGAGGTAGTTTTTGCGAACAAGATCTTGCTTCCTGATAGGCGACAGATAGGTTTGTATATAGCCATTCTCTAAACACTAGTACAAAATCGTTGGCCACCCAAGCAGGTTCTTGGAAAAATAGACGATCTATCTCGAGGTTCAGGGTCTGTAGCTGCGTATCAATATCCAGGGATAAAGCCTCTAATTGATCTTCTTTTAAGGTAATATTATTCTGATCTGCTAAGGGTGCTGTTAAGGATAAACAAGTTTGTATCAACGATTCATAAATCAATAAATAGGCTTTTTGAGCATCATTTGTAGCTCTGCGTGAGGAAAGTAGTAGTTCTCGCGTTTGTTGAGAAATGTCTTCGAAACTGGCCCATGGCCGACCTAAATTTTTGATAATATTCTTTCCTACCGCTTTTAAAAAATCTCTATAGTTTAGCCCTTTGATGGAAGGAATGGGAACTTCCAATGTAAGCTTGGGGCCGTTAGTTTCGCTTTGTGGTTGCTTCGTTTGGATATATTCAAACTGAATGATATCAGGCGCATTGAACAGGACATTCAAAGTATAGCAATCACTATTGTTAGCACCCCTTACCTCAATGGGTTCATTCATCGCAGCTATGACCTTCAAAGATTTGTGATCCAGTACGGGAGCCATTTGCAGACCTACTTGAGAAGGATAATCCAATTCGCTGTAATACACCTCAAAGGGCATAGCAGCATTTAACTCGGGGTGAAATGAAGAGTCCTCAATGACGGTTCTTATAGGTGAGGGGCCAAACGCACTAACCCTTGAGACCTGTTCTACCTCTGAAATCTCTCCATCAAATAATCTTACATAGGGCCATACACGTTCTTCACCTAACTTAAACAAGGAAAACCAGGTCATACTATTCGGTCCTACTCTGAAATCATATACATGCCTGGCAACTATCGGAACTTCTGATGTTGAGTTTTGGAAAGTAACATTCCTGTAATTGCTGGGTAGTCCAGAAGTGAGAAGATAACCTGTTTCTGAGATCAAAAACCCTTGATGAATTTTCGGTGTTTCTTCTCCTTTAATAAATATTCTCACCAAGCCCACAGATTGACGAATGATGTCCCAGGTAGCTTGTGAGTCATCGGGATAAGGGGCGACGGAAATATTAATAGGGAATGGCTCATGCACGAGTTGACGAATCGTCAAGGTATGAGTCATCCATCGATCGGGAATTCGAGAAAGCGTAGTTAATTTGCGAGTGGCTGAACGTTGGGAAAATGCAGGTAAAATTTCTCCAATACTGAGTTGTTCTTGCGCAAGGGGCTGGAGGTCAATGGGCTCATTCGCAACAATAAATTTAATGCATTCTTCATAGGAGACAACGTCTTCATTTTTAGCATAGAACACATCAAAATGATAGCGTTCGCCTGGATATATTTCCCGGGTTTCCTGAGGAGGAATTTGGATCTGATACTTCTCGGATAACACTACGATATGAACATATACAGATTCTTTCTGATTATGTTCTACGATGAGAGAGAGTTGCTTTCCTGATGGGTCACTTGCACCAGTGTTCTGTTCAAAAAATAATTCAATTTCAGGCCCATCGTGTTTAATTCGAGGGCTATCCGGATTCCACGAACCGGATTCGTCCTGCGTCCATTCTTCCAGATAAATCTTAACATCTTCTGCCTGGTACTGATCTTCGGGAGATGTAATATCAAGTACCCGATACCATCGGGCAATATGTTCTAGCTGTGTAAGTATATATCGTTGATCTACTTCTTCTGTCCCCTCGACTCCATGTATCAATTCATCGGTCTCCGCATCCAAAATCAATAACTGGTTTTCACGCTGAACTAGCATGACCTTTACTCTACTAGTATAAGTATCCAAGAGTAATAGATACGGAGACTGCATCAATGTGAGCACGGATATCAATTGCTCTTTGAGCTGAGGATCTTCCAGTTCCATCAACACTTCCATATGCTGTATGGAAGAGCCTGTAACTTCTCCTCTAAGCAGGTGAAATGCTTCTCGATTCTCTCTGGGTTTGAGGAATCTTTCAGGGTTAAGTTCTTCGTCTAAATGGAGAAACTCGATCT
>CAZZEC010000250.1:2797-6151 GCA_964652565.1 uncultured Bacteroidia bacterium | reverse complement strand
TTTCTAATAAACAAGGCCAAGCGATTGCGTTTTTAGCCGCAGAAGAAAAAGATTTACTGCTACTTCACTTTGAACCTGTAGTAGTTTGAAATAGAAATAAAAAGCCACTAACAACGCACAGCCGACCATCCGCCTGAAGCGGACGGCGGCTGTACTAGACGTTGGCAGCAATCCCTCATAGACCTCAAAACTCCTTCAAACTCGAAGATATCATCTGGAAAGATCCCGAAAAGCAAGAACATCACATTGACAAAAAGCCCTATAAACGCATCAACAAGAACACACCAAAAAATATTGACATCAATTTGAAGTCGTACCAAATGTTCAAGGGCATTGACCTGTAGGCTATTGAAGGGATGAGCTACAGTACCGTGTTAGCAATCATGAGCGAAGTGGGCTACGATGGAATCAAGAAATTTAAAACCGCTAAGCATTTTACCTCATGGCTCAGGCTTGCTCCCCATAACAAAATAAGTGGTGGAAAAGTACTGTCCAGCAAAATAGGAAAAGGCAGCAGCAGGCTTAAAATTAAGCTCCGCAATGTGGCCAATGCCATTGGTAATCTAAAAGACAGCACATCACTAAGAGATTTCTTTCACAGAATCAACTTTAGAAAAGGCAGGGTATCGGCAATGATAGAGTTGATATAGCTGAATTCGAATCAAAAATGCCTGAATTTCTGACTCGCTATATGCCTCCTGAAGAGGATTTGGTGTGAATAGTTATTATAAGCTATTCTTTTAACCATTGGGAGAAGTACATTTAGAGTCAATGAATATTGAACACGACTATCAAAATTACAGGAAATTCAATGAGGCTTAGCTTGAGCACCTTAACACAACACTTTGGGATGGTACTAAGGAAAAATGATTCACATAAATATGTTAGCTACTCTCACACATCGTATCCAAATTTAGACAACTTATCCATGTGTTTGGATACTTTTGCAGGTTTGTTGACCAAATTCAAAATGTGTAGATTGCTGAGATATTGTTTAATATCCTCGTGGTCATCTAACAGATTACCTGGTAATTTTGAAAGACGATATGTGACGGAATCTTCGGGTAGTTGATCTAGGTTTTGAGTAAAGGGAAGATCGCGCTTTTCAGACAGCATAATGATACCAGATACATATCCTCCGGTATACCATGGACGAATGATCCAGCTTAGGTATTGAATCGAACCATCTTGACGTTCAAATACATCGTTGGTTCTTGCTAAGGTTTTCCCTCTCAGACATTCCTGATGTAATTGTCGCCATTCATCTGTGATCTCGGGAAACACTTCATAATGGTTCTTCCCATTTATATCATAGGTAATATCATATGCATCCTTCCATGTTTTGCTAGCAGCAAGGTAGTTAACCCTAATATCAAATAATGCACATTCAGATTGGGAATGGAGGATGGTTTTCCTAAGTTCTTCCAGGAAGTTCCACGGTTCAATTCTATGTAAAATATATGTAATTCCATCATGGTTAACTAAACTTTGAAACAGCCTTGAGTACGATTTCTTTTGTAACCAATATACTATGAATGACTTATCGTATGATCGAGCAGATATTTTCACATAGTGTGAATTCAGGGAAAAGTTATCTATGAGGATGTCTTTAAAAGGGTTAGCGGAAAGAAATTGTTGAAACGCTACGTTAGAAGTGATGAAGCTTCCATGTTCATTTTCCAACCAAGCGGGCTGATGATAGGTATTGATAAAATTAAAATTCTCTGTCTTAATCATAACTCAATTATTACTTTCAAATTAGAGGAATAAGATGCAATTAAATACAAAATATTATATTATACAATAAATAAATATTGCAATTAATGATGATAATAATATATGTATTAATTTTGTTCGAAAATAATTATATATATATTTACGTAATAAAATTAATGTATGTAATACGATATGGACATTAAAGAGAAGATATTACTTGTGGACGACAACCATATGATGCTTAGTTTTTTAGGTGGATATTTAGGGCATGAATATGAATTGTATTGGCAGGAAAATGGCGTTGAAGCTTGGAAGTTACTCAGCGATGGATTTCAGCCTCATTTGATCATTTTAGATATCATCATGCCCAATGGTAATGGATTAGAACTGTTAGAGAAAATTAAATCATCGCTTGTTTATAGATCTATTCCCGTGATCATGCTCTCTGGTGTACATACTACGATAGAAAAAATCAGGTGTTTGGAGTTAGGTGCTGCTGACTACATAGAAAAGCCATTTAATCCCAAAGAACTGGAGTTTAGGATAAAGAAGTGTTTGATGTTGGATGTGGATAAGGATCTTTCTAAAAGGACCAATTTGTTTGGGCAGTAGTGGATTGTGTGGGTGTAACTGCGCCTTAAGGGATTTGTTGGTAAATATATGTTTGGCTATAACCTATCAAGTTTTACCTGATTTTAACGCCATGCTTACTAACATTCACCGTGAAATTTTGTCAATCATGTATGGAATAGGTCTTTCAAAGCCTTTTAATAATGGAGTTTTCCAAACTATGTTTCACTCTCCATACACCTTCTTCATTACTTCCAGCTTTTCCTGACTATCTGCAATAGACCTGGTAGTAAACATCATGACTCCGCTAGCACAATGGGATAATCCACCGTTTAAGACCGTACTAAACTCCTCTGGTGTAACCATTTCTGGGGAATCATGTGCCTGTACGATAGGCCATACTTTGGGATAGCTATCATCTTGGATATCTACTCGACCGCAAAACCAGTTGATATTCTCTTCGACCCAGGCGGGTTCTTTCCCCATGCGTTCGTGATATACCATAGGGGAAAATACATCTATGGTTTCTTTCAGTATATCGTAATCTAGTCCCAGGATACGCCTTCTCGCGCCATCAAACGCCTCATCTTCCCAGGGACAATGGTACAACCCTAATAGGGCATCGGGTCGGAGTTCGTGGAGGATAGATTTCATCTCTGTAGCCCATTCCAGTATGATCTGACATCTCCATGTACGCCAGGTGCTATCTCTATTAGTTAATATCCAAGTGGCTTTTGCTTCAGTAGTTCCACTTGGGATAGAGATATGGTTATCGGAAGAAAAGCGTTCCAGACAGTGATCACAAAAACAGGTCTCAGGCAGTATAGGCTCGGGTTCTTCAAATTGAGCATGCCAGTGTACGTAATCCATCCAGACCCCATCCAGATCATATGTAGTGAGTAACTCTTTCAATTGGTCGAATCTATATTTTCTGAATCCCGGTTCGGTAGGACAAGCGCCCATGAACCAGGAGGCTGCTTCTACTTGTTCTCCTTTTTCGTTAATAGCCCAGGCTTCAGGGTGTTCTTGTACATAGTTTTTTCCATTCAGGGTAGCAAATTCAGCATA
>CAZZEC010000250.1:0-2697 GCA_964652565.1 uncultured Bacteroidia bacterium | reverse complement strand
GGAATATCTTGAAGCTTATACAGCTAATATACATATTCTATTCCGTCTTCAATGCCTCAACAGGATTTGCTCTGGCTGCACGATAGGTTTGTGAAATAACGATACTCATTCCCAACATAAACACAAACCCACAACCCAGCAATATGATTCCAGGACCTATATTAATTCTTTGTGGGAAGGACGCTAACCATAAACCGTTCAGGAGTATTACAAGTGGGCTTGCTATAACAGCGGAAATACCCAGGAGGATAAAGAAGCTACGCGATAATTTCAAAATCAGAGATTCTACACTTGCTCCCAGGACCTTTCTGATACCAATTTCCTTAATTCTTCCTTCTATAAAATATATTACCATTCCCAGCAAGCCCATGCAGGCAATAATGATAGCTAATATACTTACTAACCCTATAATTTTGGCGCCAAAGTCCAGGAAACTATACCGTTCATACACCTCATCATCATAAAAAGCAAATTTCAAGGGCCGTTGAGGATCAATATCTTGCCAGATATCTTTCAATTGGGTGATTAAAGATTCTGTGGCTCCGGTTTTAAACCGGATATTGGCATAACTCAATTGAGAAGGGTCATATCTCATCATATAAGGATAGACAGGACTCGTGACATCCATATCGTAAAAGTTTTCTACTACTCCAATAATGGTAAGTAAGGCAGTTGAATCAGATGATACAGATACTTCTATGGGTTTTCCTATGGCTTCAGCAGGTGTTCCTACATTGAGTTTTCCAACGGCCATTTCATTGAGAATAATGTAGGATGAAGCAGAGGTCGTATATTTCTGAGGAAAATTACTACCTGCCAGGAGCTGCATGTCAAGATTCTCCAAAAAGTTGTGACTCACGTAGTTAGTGTGTAGATACAAAGAGTCTGGAGAATCTGGGATGTAAGCAGTTAGACTGTGAGCTGTACCAGAGGCCAATTTTATTTTAGAACCAGAGACATCCGCTATATCACTAATCTGTCGTGCTTTTTCTGCAAATAGTTCGTAAGGCTGCTGTTGCAAGTCAACATGTAACACATGTTCGTAGTTAAAACCGTGATCTGTTTGAATTACAAACTGATATTGCTGGATAATTAACAGCGTACTGGTAATAAATAGCAGACAAAGCGTGAATTGGACGACGATCAGCCCTTTTCTCAGCCCAAAGAATGAAAATAATGTTACTTCCTTGAGACTTTTGAGTACTTGTATGGGTTGGTAGGCTGATAGATGTAAGGCAGGGAAAATGCCTGCTAAAAACCCGACGAAGAGGCTAAATACCACAAATATTCCGTATACAAATGGTGTTTTTTTCAAGTGGAAGACAGTTTGTATAAAAGGATTTAGACCATAGAAAAGAGGAATAAGCAATTCTAACAAAAGGATGGCAATCAATAACGCCAGAAGCGAAATGAGCGTAGACTCTACCAAAAATTGAACGATAAGATGACTTCTTCTGCCTCCAATTACTTTGATTATCCCGATCTCCTTTGCTCTTTTTAGCGAGCGCGCAATAGAAAGATTGGTATAGTTAATACAAGCGGATAGAATGATGAGCAAAGCCAATAATCCCAAAATATATAGTATCATGGGAGGGAGTGTGGCACCTATTTCGTTACCCTCGACTCGTCCATCTCTGGGATTAATATCGTTGATACTTTGAGCCTCGAATCTGTATGTATAGAACCTATCTAATTCACTTCTCTTTAAAGATGTCTTTTCCAGTGATGCTTTCAATTGTTCTTCTGCTCCTGAATGATCTTTTAACAATAGATACACATAGTATCTCCAGATATTTTCCCAGTCACTGAGGTCTTCAGGTTGACGGGACTCTACAATAGAAAATGAAGTCAAATAATCAAAAACGATGTGAGTTCTATCTGGGTGATCTGGAATAATACCGGTAACGATATAATTGGTTTCATCATCAGTTCCTATGTTTACCAGTTCTCCCAAGGGATCATTCTTCCCAAATAATTTTTTTGCAAAAGATTCCGTAAGAATGAGTGAGTTGGGATTGACTAATAATTGTTCATTATTTTCTTCTGGGTTTCCAAAATCGAATACCTTAAAAAAGTTGGGATCCGTACGTAGGCCCTTGCCAATAATCACATTGTCAGGGATACTCAATTCGGTCTCGTAGCTTTGTTGAATTCGTACGACTTCTTCTACTTCAGGATGAGATTCCTGCAATTCTTTGGCAAATGCTAAGGGTGCAGTAGCTGTAAATCGACGTAATTCTGATTGAGGGGTATCTGCATCTCCACGATCGGAAATAATGCGATAGGTCCGATCTTTATGTTCATGAAATTGGTCGAACGCGTATTGATCTACGATCATCATGAGCACTAGCAGACAAATCGCCATACTCGTTGCCAGTCCCAAAATGTTTAGAAAGGAAAACAAGGCGTGTTTTTTAATTTGCCTAAATCCGATTTTAAGATAATTGAATAGCATAGTCAGAGTAGTGGGTTGATAAATGGGTAAATGGAAATGTCTAATTATACCTGGCCTAAAGAGTTTTAATACTTCCCATACATATTTGCGTTTTGCACGTTGAGGAGAGAGATGTTCCAGATGATCGGCAAAAGACTCTTGCAAATCTCCTTCTATATATTCCTGTAACTCAGGTTTACAGAACCATTTGAAAAATCGCAATGCCCATGTAGGCGGAGATATGTTATGATGTGAGTTCATGA
>CAZZEC010000249.1:0-6218 GCA_964652565.1 uncultured Bacteroidia bacterium | reverse complement strand
ACGATAAAATGTTCTGCCAGCTAAAAGAATATTATTGAATTTTCAATGTTTCCCAATCCCGAAATATAATAAATTAATTTTTACAATCAAATCTTATTATTAAAGAGTTTTAAAAAGTTATTTATACAAGAATCCTCAAGAAAATACACATGCCTACCTACTTCCCCGTCTTCACTCCTCCCATCCAGGGAACCAAAAGCCCTACTGACCTCAAAGGTATTTACACCGACTACCAAGAAGCTAAGAATTTTCTAAAAGTGATGTATAAAGTGGAGTTGAGAATCAGATAATACTAATCAGAAGCAAAATAGATTAGTTCAACAGTATATTACAGGTACTCTAAAACTTCCTTGTTACATTCTAATCTTTTAAGATAATATTAGTTCAAGAGGATATGTCAAGGAAAAGAAAAATACTTACCAGAATTTATCATGAGAAAATAAAATACCATAGTGGTTGTTACTTAAATAGATATGGACACATTCAACCATTAAGACAAGGCTTTTTTAAAGAAATTGATTTAAACCTATCAATTTCAGGGGAAGCTCCTAAATGTTTTATAAGCATATACGAATATGGAAAAGGCATTAGAAAATCTCATGTAAAAACATGGCCAAAATATATTGCGAAAGTTGGTATTAAAAGTTATCCAATAGAATCTATTACCGAACATTTGATAAATCGAATTGGACAAGTATTTGGTTTCAGAATGGCTGAATCTCAACTTGTAATGGCACAGAATCAGATCAGGTTTCTAAGTAGATATTTCCTTCAAAATAATGACCAATTAGAACATGGTGCCCAAATAATTAGCGGATTAGTAAATGATAGTGATTATATCAATGAGATAATTGAGCATAGATTAGAAAGAGAATTATTTACTTTTCAGATAATTGAAAAGGCAATTAACAGAAGATATCCTGATGAATCAAAATCAATATTAGAAGATTTCGTTAAAATGCTAACATTTGATAGTTTGATTGGATCAAATGATAGGCATGCATATAACTGGGGAGTAATCACAAACGTATACAATAAGTACAGCCCGTATTTTTCACCTATTTTCGATTCTGCCAGGGGCCTATTTTGGAATACTACTGAAAATGATCTAAATAAATTTATTCTTGATGGAAACAAATTAAAAGCTTATTTAAGAAGATCAAGCCCTCAAATAGGGTGGGAAAATGAAAATAACCTTAATCATTTTGAATTATTAAGCAAAATTTATATTAATTACCCGTCTTATTCAAGACTGATAAAAGAGTGTATTCTTAATTCAAATATTGAAAATGTCGAATTGCTAATAAATGACGAATTTAGTAAATTATTGACAATTAAAAGAAGAAAATTAATATTGACTTGTTTAGAATTGAGATTGAGTAAATGTTATGAATTAATTAACAAAGATGGCTTTAAGTAAAATAATAGATAAAGTAAAAGATAAAGCAATGGTGCTTTTTAAACCTAGGGATCAAGTTAATTTGGTTACCCCTAGAGATCTAACAGGTAAGTTCATACTATATCTTGGAAAAACTGTAATAGGCTACCTAACTTTAAAAGATGGTACTTGGACATTTGAGTATTCGGATGATGCAAAATCTAATGATAGAATCCGTTCAATAGTCGATTTCCCTGATAAGAATAGAAAGTATGAAAATAGAAATTTATGGCCCTTTTTTTCAGTAAGGATACCAGGCTTAGATCAGCCGAAAGTTATAAATAAAATTAAAAGGAAGAATATAGATCAAAATAATGAGTTTGAACTCTTAAAAGAGTTCGGCATTGAAACCATATCTAACCCTTTCAAATTGAAAGTAGTTAATTAATATCTATTAAGAAAATTATTGAAAGGCCCGCTAAGGCGGGTTTTCTTATGGAGGATTTTTAACAGTTAAATTTGTTAAATAAGTTAATTATTCCTACCTTCATTCTATGAAAAAAATATCTATTAATGATGCAGCCAAAGAGATTGGTGTAACGCGTCAGACGTTGTTCGGATGGATAAAAAAGGGTGTATTGCCTAAAGGTTGCTATGAGGAAAGAAAGATAGTCCGAACATCCTACAAAATCAACAAAGAAGAATTTTTAAAATGGTGGGATTCCACTAAAGAGTAATTTATAAAAACAAAGCCCCTATCCTGGGTGGCCGCCCGTACGGATAGGGACATTAACTAAATTGAATATGCAAATCTACAAAATTTGGGGATTTGTGACATTATTCGTCACACCCTTGTCACAAAATGTGGCGCATTTTGAAAGCCAACCTTGGCAGGAAGGAGGGGAATATGTTTAATGTCATATTCAAAACCTTCTGGCAACTGATCATTGCCGCCTTTCACAAAGATCCGGCTATCAAGCGATTTGCTGCTTTTGCAGGTGCATGCTTCCTGGCTTCGTGCCTTGCTTCTGCAGGTACCAGCTGGTTATCTCAACCTGTGTACCATGATATGTTAAATAACCCTCACCCGTGGGTGTCCTGGGGATTCTCGATCTTCATTGCCTGGGTGATGTTGACAGGATTGACTATTGTCGGGTTTTGGGTCGCTGAGAAGCTTAAGAACGTATCTCATTTAATCCCTTCTCAACATGTAGGTATTGTATTTCTGATATGCTTATCGGTGGGGGTATGGGATGCTACAAAGAATCGTCAGGGGAGCACCAAACGTAGTTATGATGTATTTCAGATACAGGCCTACTCAGAAGCTACCCAGGATAAAGTGAAACCTTTTCAAGGTGAGATTGACAAAATTGACAGTCAAATCGATGCCTTACTCAATGATAAGGTGAAAGAAAATGGTCGATGGGTGATGCGTTGGGGGAATCAAAATAAGATCGATCGGTTGCAGGGACAACGTGAGAAGTATGTAGAACAACAACTTGCGGCCATCGATGAAGAAAAAGCCCTCCACGCGGATAATAACCAATTCATCACGCAGCGAAGGAGTAACGCAGAGGATACCCTGAAAAACCTATCGGTATTCCTCTATCTCATTCAAATTCTGTTCGGTATCCCTATCGGATTATTTCTTATTCATTGGGATCTGGCAGATGGGGAACGCGATGGAGAATATGAGTATACAGGAGAAGCAGGACCAGGGGAAGGAAAGTTGTATTCTGATACCGGAAATATGGGCTTTGCTACCAGTGCAAAAACTAACCCTGAACTTGCCACTTTAAAAGCGGAAATTGAACGCTTAAAAAGGCAACTCAACAACGGAATAGGTACCCCTCAAAACAGGAACGGTAACGGCGAGACTGTTCCGAAAAATGGACAGAAATTGCCACCTGTAGATAGCAGGTTTACTTCCACTAATCAGCCAGAAAGGAAGCAAGGGGTATACTCCACACGGGCAGATAGTAACGAGAGTAGAACTGCCATTCTCAGTACCTACAAAGCGATACAGGCAACAGGTACCAAGCCAACATATAAAGCCATTGCCAAGGTAGTAAACCTCTCAGAACGCAGCGTAGGAACACATATACGGGCATTAAGAAGGGAGGGGGTGATATCATGAAAAAGCTTATTGCAGAAATTGAACGCTTGTACATGCTTTATCAAGTTCGCCAGATAGAAAGAGAGCTTAAAAAGCTGGAGAAAAAGTTTTTGGAGTACCAGAAAACAGGAGAGATATGAAAACCCTGGCTTACCTCATGGTATTTACCCCAATTGGTATGGCCTTCTATTACGGTTCTGCCAATACGATTGCTGAGTATCCATTATTAGCGATACTGATAGTACTAGGTTCGGGTATACTCGCTTTCAGTAAGCGAAAGAAGCCCATCACTCCACAGAAGAAACAAGTAACAAAGAAGAAGAAACCCACTCAATCACCCCATAATGACAATCAAGGATATTACCTATATATACCTCCAAACGCTCAGGTTCACAGAGAATCATAACCTCACACTGAGCGAGTTATTTGTGCTATTGATGTTCAATGAATATCAATCCGCGAAGCAATCGGAGATAGCCGAAAAACTAAATATGAAGCTATCTACCATCACAGGAATATTGGATAAGCTGGAAGCCCGTAAGATCGGACGCAGGAAAGATATTACACGACGTTCTAAGACGTTTGTACTTCTTACCAACGGGCAACAGCTACTACAAGAACTCATAATTTATTTAGAACAAAAAGATTAATAATTCAAAAGCGTCCCATGCTTTATAATAGCAATTTAGTAGGTTAAGAAAATCAAATTCGTAATTTCTAATAATTAAATAACATTGAACACTAATGTAAACGCTGTAACCATTGCAGCACTCGAACAAATCCTTGCACTATGTACTAACATGTTAAATGACCAAAAAGAGGAAATGCAGAAGAAGCTGGCATTTCTTGAGAACCAAGAGAAAGAACAATTAAAATGGGCGAAGAAAGAAGGAGAACTGGAATATAGAGAACAGAATGTACTCACTGATATGGAATTCCAGGAAAAGAAAATTCACTTCAAAGCTTGGGAGAAAGACCTGGAGGAACGAGAAGCGAAGTTGAAAGTGTAGAGTATGATAGCGAATAAGATAACCCGGCAGTAGCTGGATTATTTATTTCATAAGATAATCATAAAAAAGGTGTGGATTTTGTATTTTTTTGTTAGGCGATATATGTTTCAGAATTGGAAAATAACGTTATTTAGTTTATTGCAATCTGTATCGTGCTTATTCAATTGTTATCACTTATCCAATAAAGCTAAATATGAAAAAGACTCTATTAATTATAGTTGGAAGCCTCTTTATTACTATGACAGCTTCGGGGCAGAAATTATTTTTGATTGGTGAACATAGTTACCCTTGTACTGAAACTTTTACGTTACAACCGAATTCTGATGAATATTATATAAATGACTTAAATGTTTTATTTGCCAAAGATGGGAATAAAGCACTTTTGGGAGTTTGTACAAAGACTGTTGATGTATTGATTAGAGGAAAACTAATAATCTATCTTGAAGATGGGACTGTAATTTCTTTAACAGATGGAGGTATTTTTGATTATGTAGACAAAATTGCTTCGGCAGGGTATTATTTGACTATCGATGACCTGAATAAATTAAAAAGCAGCAATATCTTTAGGATAAGATATACATTAGAAGATGAATATGGCGACTTAGGAACTTTCGGAGGTAATTTTTCTGCTTCAAATAGTGGTCGCTCTAGCATTGATTTCCCTACCATAATAGCTGAATTTTATAGATAAACCTCCATTTTGAATTAATGCAAAGAATAGTATTTGATAATCTGATGGATATTAGGGTAAATTTTACAGATTCGAAAATAATTTATCAGATACCAACTAGGCAGGGTACAGATAAAAAAGAATGGGTGCGAGTATTTGATCCAGTTTGATACTACGCGTCCTCAAATGCATGTATCCATTTGCAGCTTTGAGGCAGCTAAGTTGATGGTGAATGCAGTGTATTTGGAAAGAAGGAAGGATTATTTTACCTACAAAAATATACCCATTTGTTTTAGCATAGTTTTAGGAAAAAACAAAGCACTCACAAAATTCTTCGTAAGTGCTTGATTATCAATGTGGGCCCACCAGGGCTCGAACCTGGGACCCCCTGATTATGAGTCAGGTGCTCTAACCGGCTGAGCTATAGGCCCGATCCTCTTAAGGAACGACAAATATACGCTTTTATTCGGAAGGCTCCAATAGAGACTCGTGGCTATTTTCCAGGAAAATACGTACTTAATATAGGACAATGAAACCTAAATCTCCAACATCACTGTTCTCCATTATAACTTCGGCACTTGCATAAATAATAAGAACTAGTATTTTGAAGATGATGGGCGATAGATTCAGATTGATAAAAAATCAACAAACAGATTCAGTCCCATTCAAGATCAAAAGATAGGTAAATCTGTAGGAACACGCGGAAAGGTGTTCTGCCCTATGGGCACCATAACATGATACCTACATGATTCACAACACTACTTTGTCAATAAACAATTTCAACACCTGACAATTTCCCCAACGAACAATTTCATAATACGTCCATCTCACAATTCAGCAATAAGACAATCCAACCATTTCACCACAAAACCATGTTCTCAATATTCCAGTAAGAAGACAGACCACCCTATGGTAGAGCCAAAATGCATCAACAGATCAATCATCCAACATTATCATCATACCGCCAATATCACCAACTCCCAATGCCCACATTATCATCATACCGCCAATATCACCAACTCCCAATGCCCACATTATCATCAT
>CAZZEC010000248.1:2978-6445 GCA_964652565.1 uncultured Bacteroidia bacterium | reverse complement strand
GATGCCCTAAATCATGCGTACAAGGCTCAAATGCCAGAAATTCTTTCATTAGAAGTGGAAAAAATCAGCATTGATGAACTAATACGCTTGATCCATAAGCCTTATCATGTCCCATCTCCTCTTCCACGTGATACTTCTCGTCAAGCACTTTCACTGAGGAAGTTGATCGAAACAGCACAACTCAGGGAGGTACTGAATCAGATGAAGCCTTTAGTAGTAAATACGGATTTCAATAATCAAATTTATCAATTACTCGGAAGGCTGAGTAACCTAGAAGCAGAGAAAGAGCGCATGGATTCCCGTGATTATCGCGTAGAGTGGAATAGAATTTCCTACAATTGTTTACTGATTATTGATGAGCTGGAAGAGATGGGGAGCGTGTGATATGATCAAATTGACATATTGCAATATTGTTAAATGGCTGGATTGATAGATTGTAATATTGTTAAATGGGAAAATTAATAGATTGTTAAATGTATAAACTGATATATTGTAAGATTGTGGCTGGACTTGTAAAGCCAAGAATCGATCAACGGCTGGTAAAAAGCAGATCTGAAGCCTATGGTCACTGAAAGCAAACCACAGCTCTCAATGGCACAATAAAACCAAGTTACAAGTAGCAATATAGCCATATAACAATCCATCCCCCCTTTGCACATTTTACGCTTTTTATGCATATTCATTTATGAAGCATGTAATTCTTGAACATATTTGTCTGTGTGGATTGCTCTTGATGGGAGCAATTTTTTGCTCAATACAAGCACAAGAGCCACAACAACCCAATGTAATCGTCATATTTGCAGATGACCAGGGGACACTTGACCTCAATTGCTATGGTGCCAAAGACCTCTACACCCCTTATATAGATCATCTTGCTGCGGAAGGTGTACGTTTCACCCAGTTTTATGCGGGAGCCCCTGTTTGTTCTCCATCCCGTGCGTCTCTCATGACGGGAAAAAACCCCCATGCAGCAGGCCTCCCTTCCAATGCTTCATCCCTTGAGGGGAAACCCGGTATGCCTACAGCGCAAATCACAATGGCAGAAGTCTTTAAACAGGCAGGGTATGCAACTGGGCATATAGGTAAATGGCATATGGGTTACACACCAGAAACGATGCCCAATGGTCAAGGGTTTGATTATTCCTTTGGTCATATGGGAGGATGTATTGATAACTATTCCCATTTCTTTTATTGGGTAGATCCTAACCGACACGATTTATGGGAAAATGGTCAACATATATACGAAGAAGGAAAATACTTTCCTGATCTCATGGTAGACAGGGCTCAGCAGTTTATTCGTCAACACAAACAAGAGCCCTTTTTCCTTTATTTTGCCATAAACCTACCTCATTATCCTTTACAACCCACCGAAAGATGGCGGGAGCATTATGCGGACTTGCCCATGCCCAGAAGAGATTATGCAGCATTTGTTTCTGTGGTGGATGAACGGGTAGGACAGTTGATGTCGACATTGGACGAATATCAGCTACGGGAAAATACGATTGTAGTATTTATGTCTGATCATGGACATTCTCACGAATCTCGTACATTTGGAGGGGGAGGATATGCAGGTCCCTATCGTGGATCTAAATTCTCTTTATTTGAAGGAGGGATTCGTGTACCCGCCATTATCAGTTGGCCAGCCAGGCTACCTAAAAGAAAGGTAATCGACGATCCATTCATTGCGATGGATTGGCTTCCTACTTTAGCGGATTTGAGTGGTATTGACAAGGTTCCCGATGATTTGGATGGACAAAGTATGAAATCCGCAATCCTGGAGGATCAACCTTCCCACCACGAAGTATTATTTTGGAAACAAGGTAGACAATGGGCTGTCCGTAAAGGTGCCTGGAAACTCATTGGTAATCCACGTGACCCTTCGAAAAAGTTTCCCCTTGACCCGGAACAGGATGCATTATTTCTCTCTAATTTAAGCCTGGACAAAAGTGAATCTGCTAACCTAGCCTCAGAGTATCCTCAAAAAGTAGAAGCCTTAGTTAAAACCTATTTGGAATGGGAGTTTGCACAGGCAGAGGATATTCCGGAAATACTACCTCAATTAGAAAGTAAAGCAGCAGGCGCCAGGGTCACCCTTCAGTCTCAACCGCATCAAAAATATCAAGGGAAAGGGCCTGCTACATTAGTGGATAATGAGCGTGGATCCATGAATTTTCACGATGGTAGATGGATGGGGTTCGATAAGGAAGACCTTGAAGCCTATATCGAGCTACCTGAAATAACAGAGGCCCAGGAAGTACGCATTCGATGCTTACAAGATGTAAATAACTATATCTTTCTCCCCCAACATCTTTCTGTATCTTTCTCTGAAGATGGCAAAAATTATTCACCTGCTATTCAATTGACCACTGCTTCAGAAATCCAACAAAAAAGTATACTCATCTATGAATACCATTTTCCTGTAGGGGATAAGATCAAATATGTTCACGTGAAAATTCAAAATATTCAAACGCCTCCTGATTGGCATGAAGGAGACGGCGCCGATGCATTTTTGTTTGTCGATGAAATCATTGTAGAATAGCCTACCATTCCGTACGCTGAAAATTTCAATAAATACGTATTATCATCCCTTCGGATGATGTAAATCAGCACGTATTGATTTACGTACATTTCTTATTCAATCTTAAGAACATTCGATTCAGATTAAAAGGATTTTATCAATCAAATACGTCTCCGGATAAAACAAATAGAAACAGCAATTCTTAGCAAAAAACTAATTTTCACTAGGCAATAATGTTCCTCATTTATACCTATATATTTTCTGATAGCATATAATAAATCTCACATTTAATTATTTTTAAAATAAATATCCAATATATATATTTGATATCTTATAAAATATTATGTATATTCAATATATACAGATAAAATAAATATAATTCTATGTAAACCAATAATGATGATTTTGCCCTATGTACATCTTAACAACTTTACCTCTCCAACCCCTTACTCGTTCCGTAAAGGTTCAGAAATTAATAAGTACCTGTATTCGTGGTAGAAGAATATTTCTGAACCAAAATAAGCTCGGTAATAAAAAGTTACTGAATGTAGGCTGTGGACCACTCACTTTACCTGAATTTATCAACCTGGATTATTCCTGGCAGCCTTCAGTAGATGTCTGCTGGGATATCACGCGTAATCGGTATCCATTTGCAGATAATACCTTTGAAGGTATTTATACTGAGCACTGCCTGGAACACATTCCCTATGCTGCCTGTATAGATAACCTGAAAGAATTTTATCGAATATTACAACCAGGGGGAACGCTTCGCATTATTGTGCCTGATGGTGAATTATACATAGACACTTATCAGCAAAAAAGAACAAATCCTGGTGTTACCATGCCTTATGGAGAAACGGAACCCACAGGTATGTTTAGCATCAATCGCATCTTTCGCAATCATGGACATCAATTTATCTACGATTATGAGACCATGTATATGCTCTTA
>CAZZEC010000248.1:0-2878 GCA_964652565.1 uncultured Bacteroidia bacterium | reverse complement strand
TGCCAGTACGAAGGCCCAGAATATGAGTTTGATATATTCCATAGAGAGTAAGAGAATAATCTCTGGAATCGACGCACCTACAATTTTACGTATCCCAATTTCTTTATTCCTTTGAATAGAGGTAAAGGTAGAAAGCCCAAATAGACCTAGTCCTGCAATAATTAAAGCCAGGATAAAGAATGTAGTTGCAATGTTTTCCATCCGGGACTCAGTTTGATATAAACTCGCATACGCTTCATCGAGAAATTCATATTCAAAAGGGCGATGTATATACATATCTTCAAAACTCGTCTGAACAAATGATAATACCTGGCTGACATCTCCAGGCTGGAACTTAATGAGCAGGCTTTGATGATCCCAGTGGCTGTTGGCACTATATAGTACGAGCGGACCGATGGATTCACTTAGCGATCGAAAATGGAAGTCTTTTACTATTCCTTTGATTCTTCCTTCTCTGCCATTTAAGGCTACTTCTTTTCCTACTGCTGTTTCTCGTGTCCAGCCTAGCCCCTCCACAGCTTTTTCATTTAAGATAAAGCTATATATCTCACCTTGTAAATCGTTTTCATCAAAATTCTGACCGTTTTCAAGTTGTATATCCAGTGTAGGTAAGAAATCTTCGTCTATAGCCATGGCTGTAACGGCCATATATTCATCCTCCTTTTGGGCGATTGGAGCTATAGTATACCCCCCATCTATCTCATGAGGAGATTCTTTGCATACACTGGAACC
Organism: uncultured Bacteroidia bacterium; assembly: GCA_964652565.1. GTDB lineage: Bacteria > Bacteroidota > Bacteroidia > J057 > J057 > JBCCTX01. The sequence continues at coordinate 2,146 of CAZZEC010000248.1, read as the reverse complement.
AGAAATTAAAGGGGATTGAAGGAGATTTTGCTGAAATGAAGCAAGTTGAGGACGCATCTTGGCGTCTACAGGAACAATAATCGTATGTTCTTTATCATACCCTAAATTCTTCTCTTGTAAATAGGATAATTGCTGGTGAATGACTATTACGCCAATGATCAGGCAAACTGATAACGCAAATTGGAATATAACTAACCCCTTTCTGAGTATGACCCCTCCGGAAGTCTTACTATAACTTCCTCTCAGTACTTGTATAGGTCTGAAACCGGAGAGGATGAGTGCAGGATAGAGACCTGCAAAAATGCTGATAACACATATCAATGATACGATTAATAATATAAATTGAGGCTGTAACAAATCAGCAAAGACGAATTGGCGTTGAGTCAATATATTGAAATAGGATAAGCTCCCTTGAATCAACACAACTGCTCCAACGGTCGACAACAAGGTTACTAACAATGTTTCTCCAATAAACTGATAGAATATCTGATGTCTAAATGCCCCAATGACTTTACGTAGCCCCACTTCTTTGGCCCTATCCACTGATCGGGCAGTAGTTATATTTATATAATTGATACAGGCCATGATTAATATGAGTAGCCCAAGTCCTCCTAAGAGATATACATATTGAATATTACTACTTCTATACCCTTTTGAATACTCAAGGTGTGAAGATTTAAGATATATATCTTCTAATGGTTGGAGGTGGTATGCCAAATTATCAGCGTTTTCTCCGGCATGGATATCCAGTAAGTCGGGGATTTTTCGATCTACACTTTTGGCAACCTGAGGTTCGGTTAACACAATATACGTTTGGTAATTAGCCGGATAAAAATCGATATTGCTTATCATCCATTTGCTTGAATGAAAAGGAAATATCATATCATACATAAGGTGAGTATTCGTTGGCCCATCTTCAATAATTCCCGTAACAACGTAATTTACGCTGTCTAGATTTGAGAAAAGCGTTTTACCTATAGCCTCTTGATATCCAAAATACTTTTGCGCTGTTGACTCAGTTAGTACGACGCTGTTGGGTTGCTTCAATGCCTCATTCAGGGGACCACTTTTGGACTGAAAATTAAACACCTCAAATATTGATGAATCTGCATACAACACTTGTTCCTCTTTATAGCTTTTTCCCTGATGGGTGATTAACTTAGAAGAAGGATACATTCGAACGAATTGTTCTACCTCCCGATAATTATCTTTTAATAGAGGGCCAATAATATTAGGACTCAGAGTAAGGTGAACTTCTTCTCCTTCATACTTAAGCACCGTTGTCACTCTATGGATCTTCTCTGAATTTTCGTAAAATGTATCAAAACTTAGCTCGTTTGTTACATATAACAACATGAGTAAACAACTGGCTAGTCCTAAAGAGAGACCAAAGATATTAATGGCGGAATATCCTTTGTGTTGGAGCAATGTGCGCCAACCGATTTTGAGATAATTCTGAAACATAGCAATGGGGATAATATAATGATCGAGAGATATTTTTTTCCATAGGAAGGGTCTGCAAAGGGTAATGACATCCCATATGAAATGCCATTTGGCGTATCGTTGACCTTTGCTATCCACTCTTTCATGAAAGAATTCATACATGTCTCCAAGAATGATCGCAACTTCTTCTTCCCTGCAATACCAGCGAAAAAATTTCTCTGCCCAGGATGGGGGATGTGGATGTTTGGAGACACTCATGAAAAACCTATTGATCAAATGAAAGAGAAGGTATCCTGCGAATTAATCTATTTCGCAATTCATAACTAGCAATTAAGGCTTTGGAGCCTGCTCCCGTGATAGAATAATATCTTTTCCTTCTACCTCCGCGATTCTGTGTAGCTCCCCCTTCATAAGATGTGATCATGCCCTTCTTTTCCAACCGATTTAGTGCAGAATGTAACGCCCCAATACTGGGTTTCTTCCCAGTTTCAGCTTCTATCTCCTTTTTAATGGATACACCATATGCATTTTCTCCTAACGCACCAATCATAAGCAAAACCAATTCTTCGAAAGCCCCTAATTGAGTGTATTTCATATTGAAAATAAGGATATTATTTCATTCCTATTTGCAAAGTAAATAATATGTTTCTTAAAAGCAAAGGAAATAAACCCAATACGACTACTCCAACTGTAAGCAGATTAG
>CAZZEC010000247.1:0-6446 GCA_964652565.1 uncultured Bacteroidia bacterium | reverse complement strand
CTGAGTACATGACAAAAAAATAGTGGGTTATGGCCAAAGTGTTAAATTGTAATAACCACAAAACAATTTGTACACCAACCAAGACCCACCAATGAAAGATACACAAGCTTTGCTTGAAGATCAATTATCGTTCTTTGAATTGCATCTAAGTCGACTAAAATGCCTGAGCAAATTAGTCCGTAGCGTTATTCAGCTCCGAAGTGTGAACCTCTCCTCTCTAAGCCTATGTTTTGGGGGACAAGCTCAATCTTCGTCCTCATTTCGCAGGATTCAGCGCTTTTTGGCTGAAATTTGCTTTCCCTTTGATCTGTTGAGTCGGTTCCTATGGGATCATTTTCAAGGAAAAGATCCTACGGTATTAGCCTTGGATCGGACCCATTGGAAATTTGGTAAGACCAACATCAATATTCTGATGCTGAGCATTTGTAAAGAAGGCTATGCGATTCCCTTGATGTGGAAAGTATTAGGCAATAAGCGAGGTAATTCTTCTCAGGCAGAACGAATTGCCCTGATGGAACGTTTCGAATCCGTAATCCAGACCGATCAAATTATACGCTTAGTAGCTGATAGAGAGTTCATTGGAGCACAATGGCTTGAGTGGTTAGACGAACATTGCTTTCATTTTATTATACGAATTCGGGCTAATCAATACGTAGAACATTCTGCTAGAAAGTCCCAGCGAGCCTCTGGTATTTTTTCTTCTGAACAATGGAGGAGGCTACGAAAACCCCGCATACTCAAAGGAACTAAGGTCTATATAGGTGGCCAAAAGTTGGGATCAGGAGACTACCTAATCCTGATTAGCAATCTGGCCCTGAGAGAACCTAGGGCTTATTATGCGAGGAGATGGGAAATCGAGGTCTTATTTGGCGATTTGAAAAAGAGAGGATTTAACTTCGAGGATACTCATATAACTAATCCGGAGAGAATCAGCAACTTAATTGCCATTTTAGCCTTAGCTCAAGCATGGGCTATTCTAGTAGGAGAGTGGATTACTCAGAAGGGAAAAAGTATTCCCCTTAAAAAGCATGGAAGAAGGGCCTGTAGTATCTTTAAAACAGGACTCAATTTCATTAGAGAAAAGCTCCTCAATAACAGAGACTTAGAGACAATTATTAATCTTTTGTCATGTACTTAATCAAAAGATAACTCTTATGAAAATAGTAATCATTGCATTTTTTTTCGCAGGCATGCTCGCTTCCTGCAACACAAATATCAACAAATCTGAAAGCGAGAATCATCAAACTAATAATTTACAAATTAAAAATACCACAATGAGTAAAAAAGAAACTGTTGGCACTTTTTTAGGTGCGGTTATGAAAGGAGACACACTGACTATGCGTGAAGTTGCAAATGCTGATTACATTCAGCACAATCCATTCATCCCCACGGGGCTTGAACCATTTATTCAAATGCTACCCGTATTACAAGAGCATGGAACTACTGCCGAAAATATTCGCATGTTTCAGGATGGCAATTTTGTGTTTATGCACAATATCTGGAGAAACGCAAAGCCTTTTGGGGCAGATGAAATGGTTTCCTTTGATATTATCCGTTTAGATGAGAATGGTAAAGTGGCAGAACACTGGGATGCTATGACCGCTTTGGTAAAAGAAACTGCAAGCGGTAGAACCCAAACCGATGGTCCTGCCGAAATTAAAGATTTGGATAAAACCGAAGAAAACAAGGCGATTGCCCAGGCCTTGGTAGAAAACGTTCTCATGGGCAAAGCTCCTGAGAAAATCACCGAGTATATCAGTGCCGAAACCTATCATCAGCACAATCCGCAAATCAAAGATGGGTTGGCAGGCATTAATGAAGCTATTGAGTATTTAGTTTCTCAAAACAATATGTTCAAATACACAAAAATTCATAAGGTTTTGGGTGAAGGTAATTTTGCCTTAACGATTAGCGAAGGCCAGTGGAATGGCAAGAACAACGTATTCTATGATTTATTCAGAATAGAAAATGGAAAAATTGTAGAGCATTGGGATGTCATTCAGGAAATACCTACCGAAGGATTAGCTAATGAAAATGGCATGTTTGGGTTCCAATAACTTAAAAAATATAAAGGGGAAGTCGAATTATGAGACTTCCCCTTTCAAGTTTTTTATTGTTTTCAAAAATGCTGCGCTAATTTTTAAAAACAATAAATCCTCTTTCTTTTTCAATCTATTATTTAAGACATTTTTAACGAAACTTCGTAATAAATAACTTTTAAGACAGCCTCTTTTACTTCTTCTGATCCATCGTGAATAGATCATCTGTATCACCGAAGTCGCTCACCTCAATTTCTTCTATAGTTTTAGCATCATGACTTGTTCTAACAGCTTGCAATGCCTAAATGCCATTTCCTGAGACACCCTTATCGCGTGGAATACTTTCCGTAGTTATCGTATCAGTATCTCTCGTCCCATCTTAATAGAATTTGCTGTTTTCTTCAAATACTATTAGGACATAAACCACTTTATTGATGAGGATTAGGTGGTTTCAGTTCTAATCCTGATATGTATCCGAGGACAAATCCGCCCTTTCTATGGGGCGGATGTTAATATCTCTCCATCCCATATTGAATTGACGATCGCCATCAATGCCATGTACCTGTAAACCAATGAATCCCTTTGGATGTGTCTTATATACTTCCTCATTTACTATATCTTCGATCAGGTGTCCATTTACATAGGTCTGCATACGTGGGCCAATGGCAACGATTCGAATCTTATTCCAGGCTTCTGATATGTAATGGTCATGGCCTTCTTCTATTCTTTCTTCCGAGGATAGCCAACCCGTTCCCAATGCCTCTCCGTATAGCATTCCTGTGGTAATGGATTTTTCTCCCATTTTACGTCTTATCTCTAATTGAGGACCCCATACACGCCCGGCCCTCCATCGGTCGTGGTCCCGTTCTGTCACCGGTCTGACGGATGAGCGGAATTGTACGCCCTGATTGGTAATGTCATCCACCATTACCTCGCATTCAAATTCAAAATCATCAAATTCCTGCATCGAACAAAGAAAAGAATTGAGGCTATTGGGAGTAGTTCTGCCGATGATCGCTCCATCTTCTACTGTATATACATGAGAGCCATTCATATGAACCCACCCATCCAGGGATTGTCCGTCAAAAAGGGAAACCCAGCCATCTTCATCGATATTTTCATACTCTGTGGATTCCTGATCTGTGCTATCTGGTAGGGCAAAAGCCATAACGTAATCACCAGATTTGGTTTTATTTTTTCCGCCTCCGCCAGCTACAATCACCACATACTGTTGGCCATTATTCATATAAACGCTGGGAGTAGCATAGCCACCAGCAGGTAAGTCAAACTCCCAGAGCAGTTTTCCACGACTTTTCTCAAAAGCCCTGAACTTTTCATCTGCCGTAGCGGCTATGAAAATCACGCCTCCAGCCGTCGCAACGGCACCACCATAGTTGAGTGTTCCCGTATTGCGTATACTTTTCTCGACAAGCTCCGGGTATTCTCCCAGCGTCTGTTTCCATACGTATTCGCCCGTTGAAAGATCAATGGCATTCAGTGTTCCCCAGGGAGGAGCAGTAGCCGGGTATCCATCCTGATCCAGGAAAAGATCATAACCTGAGTGCACATATCGGGTTCTTGTCGCTAGACTATCTTTTTGTAAGGCTTCACTATCAATGATTTCATCTGTTGACAAATATTCTGCGATCGCTGCTATTTGTTGTGTATCAAACTGAAGAAAAGCAGGCATAATATTTCTGCCATTTTGGATAGTAGAAATCAACTCTTCTTTCGATTTATTCAATTTCAATAGCGGTGGATAGGTGGGAGGCATGCCCTTCCGGTCTATCCCATGGCATGCTGTACAGTTTTTGACATATAGCAGATATCCAATCTGTGACTCAGATAAATTTTCGTATCCGATGGGTTCTTCAACTTTTCCAAGTTTTGATATGCTGGCCACATTATTTGTATTCACATACAAAACGTTACTATATGGATCAAATGAAGCACCTTGCCACTCTACTCCACCTAGCAAACTCGGGCTTACCAATGTGCCTTTTTCCGATGGAGGGGTATAAAGAGATGCGGAAAGATAATGGTCAAATTTTCGTTTGGCGTATACATTGGCTTCTACTGAAATATTAGTCAAATCAGCTTCTGATATACCCAGTCTGGCCAGTGGAGCAGGTTTCATGGGAATGGGTTGAGTTGGCCATGCTTCTTCTCCCGGAATCTGTGATATTGGAACAGGCATTTCAATGGTGGGAAACAATGGTTCTCCTGTGTCCCTGTCCAGGACAAACACGAGTCCCATTTTTGTAAGTTGGACCACAGCATCTTGTGTCGACTCACCGTTCCGGATCGTAACCAAAACTGGTGCAGAAGAATTGTCGTAATCCCATATATCGTGATGGACCGTCTGATAATGCCAGATACGCTCTCCGGTAGCAGCATTCAGCGCAATGACACAATTTCCAAATAGATTCTGGCCTTTACGATATCCACCATAAAAATCATACGCCGGAGAACCGGTAGCAAAAAAGACCCAACCTCGCTGTTCATCGACTGTAAATCCGCCCCACGGATTGGCTCCACCATAGGTCTCTCCTTCGACAAACTCCCATGTATCATATCCAAACTCTCCTTCTCTCGGGATAGTATGAAATATCCACTGAAATTCACCAGTAACTACATCGTAGGCTTTGATGTCTCCGGGAGTGGAGTTGTATCCCTCAGGGACTCTTGATCCCACAATCAGAAGATTTTCAAAAACGATGCCTGGCGATGTAACCTCAATAGACACTTTTTCAGGGTCCATGCCTATATTTTGTCGTAGGTCAATATGACCGTCATCACCAAAATCCTGTATGAGCTTACCAGTCTTAGCATGGAGCGCATACACCCGGTCTTTTACAAATAAAAAAATGCGTTGATCACTGCCGTCGTCAGAGCTCCAGTAGGTAACCCCTCGCGTTCTACCACGGAAGAGCTTTTGTCCTTCATTGTGTCTGGATGACTCAAATGTCCAAACTTCTTTACCAGTAGCAGCATCCAAAGCAACAGCTCTCAAAGTAGGAGTCGAGAAATACAAAAGACCATCTGCCACTATTGGATTAACCTGCATGGAAGAATTATCTGAAGCATCTCCAGTCCTATATTGCCAGGCCAGCTCAAGATTGTGCACATTTGCTGCATGGATTTGACCTAATTCCGCATATTGATTCCCTTTTTTATCACCTTTGTAAATGGCCCAGTCGACGTAGTTGTCTAAAGGATCTGTTTCCCTGATAGTTTGTTCGGTTGTACACGATGTGTACCAGATAACACCAACAGAGAGTATGAAAAAATTGAGTTTCAATCGACTCATTTCAATCCATCTTTATATTTATTTTATTACTATTCTAAATCTGGAAGGGCAAATTCCACGTGTGCATCTCCAAATCAACAGATTATCTATCCAGCATCATCCAAACAACGATTGCAATTTTAAGGCAACGCCCATTTTTCCATCTACTTTGATTCTGCCGCTCATAAATGCAATGGTAGGGTCCAATTTTCCACTTAGTAAATTCATAAAGGATTTCTGCTTCATCTTGATGGTTGTATCAGGGGTTCGTTCTTCAGTAGTTACCACATTAGTTTCTCCTGTTCCATCTAAATAGAATTCGCTGTTATCTTCAAATACTACTTTTACTACATACCCTAAGGGTTCTACTTTTTCTGCTTTATTTTTTACGGTTTGCATAACCTCTTCTAATGCCATAATGTTAGGGATTGCTATATTGTTGAATTGTGATATTGTTGTATTGCTAGATATTTGGTGAACACAACTAACCAGTTGTTAATTTTTTCTGCCGTCAGTCGTCCGTGGTCAGTCGTCTACTTCATCAATGTTATGAAAATCTGAGGAATACTCCGCATTGATTTGAAGTTTTTTTAAAGTAAGAGGTTGAATTATCATGCTTAATCTTTCTTTGTTATTCACCCACCGACACCTCCCTCTCCATCACCCAAGCGGCACTGCAGGGAGGCAATTAGGTCTTTAATAAAATAAGGTTGGGTACATATTATATATAAATGTAATAATTTACATCATTCTACAGGCGGTGGAGGACTAATGGATGTCCAACCGCCATCTACAATGAGGCTTTGTCCAGTTATCTGCATGGCTTCTGGCGATACGAGAAAAAGCGCAGCGTGTGCAATGTCATCGGTGTTACAAGGTCGACCTGTAGGAGTGAGGTGAGACCAGTTATGTTCGTAATTGGGGTCATCCTGAAGGGTGCGTTCTGTGATCGTGGCTCCTGGAGCCAGTGCATTTACGGTAATCCCATGAGGAGATAGGTCAATGACCAGGCTTTTTGCCATCATTTCCAGCCCGGCTTTTGTAGAACCATATAATACTAAATGGGGATGTGCCTGGTGGCCTGTAACGGAAGACATAAAGAGGATTCTACCCTTTAT
>CAZZEC010000246.1:0-6447 GCA_964652565.1 uncultured Bacteroidia bacterium | reverse complement strand
CCTTCCATTAATAAAAATATCACCCGCTTTGCCTTGGGAGTAAACATAGGGGGCTTGGGGGTGAGTGGACCCTTTATTTGCTCTATTCTATCAATGGGATCACAACCTACCAGACTACTAAATGCCACTGCACCCAGACTTGCCCCCAGACTATATAAAAAATCTCTTCGGTGTAAGTGTTTGTTAGTAGACATAGACAAATTCATTGGTATTGAATAGGACATGGCATAGATCACCTAATGCTCGAGTTTCAACGTCTACTTCCCATGGCTTGATATCAGAAATATAATCCTGGTAGACATCTAATTTCTCCACATACTCAAAGGGTTCTCCCGTCATCTCCTCAAACATTTTACGTCTTACTTCGGTAGGGTATGTTTGTTTTTCGGGTGTATGCGTTTGATGATAATCAATCATCTTTTGAATGTACTTTCGAGATTTGGATAGCTCTTCTTTTGTAACCGGTCGTCCAAACGCACTCTGATAGGCTTGTTGAATTCTTTCTTTCCAATCATCCAACTCCATCAGTTTATGCGCCATGGTAAGGGCTCTATTTCGTGTATCTTCCCCATTGAACAGCGTAAATACTTGCGGAGTAACTGTTGATGCTACTCTTCGTTCACAACTCAAATCTGGACCGGGGTGATTAAATACCTCCAACATAGGATGTGGAAGGCTGCGGATACGTTCTGTGTAAATGGTCCGTCTATTTCTTTGCTCAGGAGTAGGAGAAGGTTGATACGCCCTTGCAATGGAACCCATAATATGTCTGGGTTGTAGTGCCACTTCCTGATTAATCTCTGGTCTCACGGGAATCCCTCCCATTTCTGTATTGAGTTCCTCAGAGACCAGAAGTATGGCATCTCGTATTTCTTCTGCTTCTAACCTTCTGGGACTAAATACTGCCAAATATTTATTATCCGGGTCTGTTTCTTTGATCTGGTCCATATTTGTATGTTGGCTAGATCTTTGATATGCTTCAGAAGTCATTATCAAGCGATGCATTTGTTTTATTGACCAATCGTGTTCTACGAAGTAGTTTGCCAGCCAGTCGAGTAGTTCGGGATGTGTGGGTTTCTTCCCTGTGGCTCCAAAATTATTGGCGTTTTCAGCAATTCCCTTTCCAAAATGATACTGCCAGATGCGGTTGACAATGGATCGAGTAGTAATCGGGTGATCATGTTTAGTAATCCAATTGGCAAAGGCCAATCTGCGATGTTGAATGCCTGAAGGTATTTCTTGATTGAGTCGAATAGAATCTTCCTGTAGCGCTGGAATTGCACTCATAATACCTGGAGCCACTGCCTCTTCAGGTGTGTATACTGATCCCCCTGTCAATATAAAGGTAGCGGGTGCTTCTCCTGATAGATTGTCGGGAACACGCATTTTTTGTGCGCTACGCACTTCACGATAGGGGCCACTATAAACCGAAAATGCCCATGGTTCGTATTTTCCCAACTCTCTTCTTAAGGTCTGTAAACGTTTATTAAGTACCTTACGATACCCTAAATCCTGAAAGGTGAGTCCATGATACCTGGGGGGACGTTGGCCCTCCGATAATTTCATTCGTTTTCGCTTGGGGAGATATTTCATTCCACGTTCCCTATACCATTCTTTTGCAGCTTGTTCTTCTTTCTCCTGAATAGAGTCCTGTTCGAAAGTCGCCCGCTGTATCCATTGAACGATCTGAGCCTTTTCTTCTTCCATATACGCCTTATTCTCTACGGGTAAAAAGGGTGCTTCTCGTTCTGCAAATTGGGTAGTCGCAAAAACTGCCTGAACCTGATAATAATCTTTCGTAGGAATGGGGTCAAATTTGTGATCGTGGCATCGAGCGCACCTCAAAGGAGTAGATAAAAAGGTCTCCCCTACACTATTGGTGATATCATCCAGATAAAACTGACGTGTTTCAGCTTCAACACTCATCGCAGTGTGTTCCCAGGGACCCATTCTCAGAAATCCTGTTGCAATGAGCATTTCTGGATTATTGGGATCTAATTCATCACCTGCAAGCTGCTCACGCACGAACTGATCGTAAGGCTTATCCTCATTAAAAGATCTTATAACATAATCCCGGTATCGCCAAGCATTGGGTCGTGAATAATCATTGGAAAAGCCATCTGTATCTGCATATCGAGTTACATCCAACCAATGTCTTCCCCATTGTTCTCCATAATGGGGACTCGCCAAATATTTGTCAATGAGCTTTTCCCATGCGTTTTCAGAATCATCATTGAGAAATGCTTCTATGTCTTCTGGAGTAGGAGGTAGACCCAGCAGATCAAAGCTTACCCTCCGTATTAATGTTCGTTTATCTGCACGTTTAGCGGGATTTAGATGTTGTGCATCGAGTTGTTGTTGAATGAATGCATCGATGGGATGATCTGTATCATTTTTTACTGGAGGATCAGGTTGTGTAAGCGGTTGAAAGGCCCAAAGATCTTCTGGTTTATATTTTCTCCTTGCCCAGGATTCCGTGCGCGCTTCACTCGTTTTAACAATCAATCCATCGCTGTAACTCCATTCTCCACTGGCTAGAATTTCTTCTTCCCGTGCAGAATCAGGCCAAAGCGCACCGTGTTGTATCCATTGGAACATCGCATGTACCTGATCGTCATTCAGTCGATCATTGTCTTTGGGCGGCATGGCAAAATCAGGATCGAGCCGAGTTACAGCAAAATACATGGGGCTGTTCGCAGGTTCTCCTGGAACCAGCGCCGGGAATCCGGATTCTCCTCCTTCGAGCAATCCTGCAAGTGTACGCATATCCAACTCCCCTTCTATCTCGTCAGGATCCTCTCCGTGGCAAGCCATACATTTTGCATCCAATAAGGGCTTTATCTCATGTACAAACAGTGCCTCTGGATCGACAGGCTCATCTGTGGCAGGGGGATTGCCGCATCCCACAATGGCGATACATACACATAGCCAATATAGATGTTTGTAGGTAGTCCTTAGCAATTTCATAACGTTTCTCTGGTCGAACTAGAATATACAGAAATTCTGGACAAGGGTAAACTGATATATGAAAAAGAATCTATTAATCTTTTTCGCTTCCCCTATTAACACTTCCCTTCTTCTACTTGTCCTACTAATAAACATCAAATCTTAATCTTAATCATAAAGCGAAGTAGTATGTTAACAAGTGTAGTGAAATTTAGTACGAAGCCATTTGTCGGTGTTGTGATTGCACTAGGGCTGATGGCGGTTTCTTGCGAAGATGTCAAGGATGACGTTTTGCCCGAAGGAAGGCTGGAACAGCTCAATCCTCAAACCTTGTACACCGTTCCTGGTGAACCCACAGTGATAGACTTGTTAGAGGGTGTGACGATTCCAGAACCTGTCAACCTACAGGTCACCAAAGCACCTGCTGCAGGAGAGCTATCTATGGTAGCCAACAGCCTGGCTATGTACGAACTCCCTTCTTCAAGAAGTAATAGTTCCTCGGATGATTTTGAAATGAGAATGGAAACTGATTCCATGACCTATGTTCGCACCTTCGAGGTGCAGGTAACAGACCGGGTAGGGTATCCTATTGGTGAACAAGGTGCAGTGTATGATCGAGGAGGAGTTATCAAGCCAGAAGAAAGTCTGACCGTGGATGTGCTGGCTAATGATAGAGAAGGAGGAAGAAATTTACAGATTGAAGTACCACCTGCACATGGATCGGCTATAGTAACGGATGACATGAAGATTACTTATACAGCAGATTCTGACTTTCTGGGTCTTGTAGACGTATTTTACAAAGTCGAGTTCCCAGATGGGAAAATTGGAAGAGCAAATGTCAGGTTTGCTGTATCCAACGAGTAATATCTCTGGGCAAAAACAAAATGTACCTAAATCCCTTGACATTTGAGTGAGAGAAAGCATCAGTTACGTTACTGATTGCTTTCTCCACGTTTTTGAAAAGACCCTCAATCCCTACATGGACAATAAGACCCTTATCAAACGTTGTATCAAACAAGATCGAAAAGCACAAAAATTGCTTTTTGATCAATATAAGGGTATGATTATGGGAGTATGTCTTCGCTATGCTAAACACCGAATGGAAGCTGAGGATATCTTTCAAGAAGTATGGATCAAAGTATTTGGTAGCTTAGATACACTCAGGGAATCATCGGCATTAGGAGGTTGGATTAAATCAATAGCCGTAAGGACAGCCATCAATTTTTACAAACAACAACTCAAGTATACTTATAAAGAGATTGACTCTCATGATCAGGGAGAATGGATTCACACACAGGACCAGGAAATCGTGCAAAATATTGATAGAGAAATACTACTAAACTTTCTTCAAGAACTACCTGATTCACAAAGATTAGTATTTAATCTTGCAGCTCTGGAAGGGTATCCACATAAGGAAATAGCACTACAACTTGATATTACTGAAGCAAGTTCGAGAGTGTATCTGGCCAAAGCCAGAAAACTGCTCCAACAAAAAATACAACTGTTGTTCCATCGATCTAAAGAGAACTATGAAACCTAACGATATCGATCGAATATATCAGGGAAAATTTGAAGGCTTTGAAGCAGAAGTATCTGATCAAGCATGGGAACGACTTAGCAAAGATTTATCTCCAAAGTCGAGAAAGAACTATTTTTTCCTGTTATTTATTTTATTTCTGCTAGCTACTGGAACTGTAGTTGCCTCCTGGTACTTTTTATCGTCAAGGGGTCCTCAACATTCATTACCTCCATTTACATCATCTACATTTGACAAACCAGATTCTTTGGGTTTTACTTATGCTTCCCCTGATACTTCAACTCAGTTATTCTTAGAAAATAAATCCACAAAGAACCTCACATTTGGAGAAAAAAAACCCCATGGGGAGGCTGTAGACTCTCAAAGTATCCTGAAGAATATTGACATTGTTGAGCAATCTATTACCCGAACACAAAGTCTTACTCCTCGAATTTCACCTATATCTCCCAGTTCTTCTTCAATACATTCAATAGCAACGGAATTACCTACCCTCGATCTTATCCATCGTCCTTTTCTAAACGAGAATAGCATTGATACTTCTTATATACCTGAGCTACTACCTATCAATATTGCTTTTCACAGAAGGATAAAACGTTCTTTCTATGTTGGGGTAACACCATTTTATTCATTCCAACACATTCATCCCAATCTCAGTGATGACTTACTTATTTCATTTCCTAATCTTAGCTCCACCTTTAGTCCCGATAGATTAGGGCTACAATGGAATATTGGAATGAATCAATATTTAGGAAAAAGAGTAGGAATCTCCATAGGAATTGCAGGCACCTATCTCGATCAACCCATCGCTTATGATCGTTCCACTTTTGATGGATATGAAGTAATATCAGGGGATAACTTCTATTCAGGGGTAGTATTAGGTCCTGTTTTCAGACGTGAAGGGGACCAAATTGCTTTCCTTCGAGTCTGGGACCTGGGAATATCCTCAACAATATTTTACCAATTAGGTGCCACATCGAGTTCAGGTGTGATTGAAGCAGGGATACGCATACATTATTCGGTACAAGATCGCGAAATATCACTCTCAACAAATCACAGTTCATTTAGGCACTCTGAGATAAGCACAATGATAGTGGTTGGAGGGAAATGGCCCATCATTCAATGGCAAAAAGGACATATCCTTTTGGGGCCACAACTGATGTATAGTACTGCACCTTGGGATTTTGATGCAGCTCCATTTTCATTGAGAACATATCGGATAGGAGCTACGCTTCAATACCAATTGTGGAAGTAGATAGGAGTCAATGACGTTTTTTCTTTCCTGACCTTCTATTTCTGGATCTACGTCCTTTTTTGTGTCCAGACATCTGATCATTCCCTTTCTTCCTGTTGTGAGACCTATGATTTCTGCCACCACCTCCACCTCCTCTTTGCACTCTTTCATTTAGATCTTGTGTGGTATTCATCTGGACCTTATCCAACTCATGGATCAATAATCTTGCTGTTAATTCTTCACGTGTGAGGTTTCCAAGTTTTTGTTTCACCTTTTCAAACAGCTCACTATCGAGGTTTCCATTGACTTTGAGGTCGAGTATTTCCTGACACCAGTTATCAATCTTTGTATCATATATATCGCTTACCTCAGGTATCATTACGCGTTCAAAAGAGATATCCAGTTCTCTTTTCAGTCGATCAATCTTACTCTTCTCGCGACCATTGATAAAAGCTATTGACTTTCCTTTTTTACCGGCACGAGCAGTTCGTCCACTTCGATGTGTGTAATACGCGATATCGTCGGGCAAAGTATAGTGAAATACATGGGTCAAGTCATTGACATCAATACCGCGGGCTGCCACATCTGTTGCTACAAGAACTTGCAACTCATTTCGCTTAAAGCGGTTCATGACAATGTCTCTTTGCTTCTGCGAAAGATCACCATGCAGAGCATCTGATTTGTAGTTTTTCTTCATCAACTCATCTGCCAGCGTTTGTGTGTCTCTTCGGGT
>CAZZEC010000245.1:3099-6464 GCA_964652565.1 uncultured Bacteroidia bacterium | reverse complement strand
TTAACAGCTGCTTATCAGTAGCTTAAGTTGATTCAATATATAAATATTTTAATCATAATTAACTAACAATGAATTATTTATAAAATTCGGTGCGTTTGCCCTGTTGATCCTTCCAAACTCTCCCGGGGAATTCCGCTTCAAATGTCTCTACGCTCCCTCTATCCTGCAATGTAACATAGCAAGTACGACCATCAGGCCCTCCAAAGGCTATATTTGAAGGTTTCGTGCCCTTCAATGAAATTTCTCTCAGGATTTCTCCTTTGGGTGAGAGCATGACAACGGTACCTTTACCATGGCGCGTAATATACAGATTCCCTTCAGTATCGCATCTCATACCATCCATCCCAAAATCCTCAAACTGTATGAGCAGACGCTTATTGCTAATATTACCCATTTCATCTACATCATATACCCAGACATTACGCTGTATACTCTCATTAACATACAGTCTGTTACCATCTGGGCTCACTTCAACTCCATTTGTCGTTCCCATGCCTTCCTCTAATAGCGTAACGGTACCATCTGGATCAATCCTCCATAATTTCCCTGTTGACTCAGACCAATTGGGGTCGCTGGCAAACAAGATATCCGTGTCAGTAATTGCTAAATCGTTGGGTTGGTTCATGTCTGGCTCATGTGCAAATACACTTATTTCACGAGTAGCCATATTTACTTTAAGAACATTATGCTGCGGATAATCAGCAATATACATAAATCCTTTGGAATCGAATCGAATACCGTTTCCTACACTACCTTCTGGCAATTCAATAAATAATTCCACGTCTCCCTCAGGAGACACCTTGCCGATCGTACCCTTTCGTTCAAAATTGACCACATATAGCATCTTATTTCCATCTACAGCAGGACCTTCTATGCCGGAAGTAAATAGCGAATCAGATGTAAAATCGCTTACTTGATATATCTGGGACATGGTTTGTTCTACATTTTCCTTTTCTGGCTGTTGTTGACAAGCAACTATTAGGAAAATGCTTATCAGAACATAACAAATAATATTAATTCGGTTGTATTTCTCTTTCATAATTAGGTTCATATGTATCATTAGGCTCCATCATAGCCGCATCTACTTGTTCTCTCCACTGTGTCAATTCAGAAAAAAGTGAATCAGCTATTTCAGGACGTTCCTGGGCCAAATCGTTTTCTTCTCCGATATCTTCCGCTAGATTATACAGTTCTATATCGCCAAATTCATAAAACTCAATCAGTTTATAGTTTCCTTTTCTGATAATCCCACCTGGACGTCCTCCCTGATTAGCATAATGAGGATAATGCCAGAACAACGATCTGTTATCACTTTGTTGAGTACCTCTCAACATTGGCATCATGCTTTCTCCATCTATATGTTGTTCAGTGCGAAGGGGCATCTGAGCCATTTCCAGCATAGTGGGATAATAATCGGTGCTTGTTACAGGGGTCTCGCATATTGTATTTGCGGGAATCATTGCTGGCCATCTTACAATCAACGGCTCTCTAATACCTCCCTCATATAACCAACCTTTCCCAGCTCTCAAAGGGGCATTCGTAGTATTGGAACCCTCAGAAGTTGATAATCCGCCGTTGTCCGAGGTGAAAAATACGACTGTATGTTCGTCTAATCCCATCGCTTCCAATTTATCCAGAATTTTGCCAATATTTTGATCCATGCTCTCTACCATGCTAGCATAGACTGGGCTATCCTGAACTAACCGCTCTCTGAAATTTCCTCTCTGAGGAGCTTTTTTAATCCAGGGCTCATCATAAGAAAATCTCTGTTCGTCTGTGTATCCTAAGGAATCAGCTTTATTCTGATATTTTGCTACCAAAGAATCCTTTCCCTGCATAGGATTGTGGACAGTGTAAAAAGAAAGGTAAAGCAAAAAAGGGCGATCTCCGATCGTATCCAAAAATGTTACCGATTCGTCAGCCAACCTGTCCGTCAAATATTCTCCCTCCGGTCCATTTTGTAAACGTGGGTTATTATAGGGGGCAAAATACCCTCCCGGAGGGCTACCTCTGCTATGCCCTCCTATATTGATATCAAATCCTTGATGTTCTGGCCAATACATTGAATCTTGTCCCAAATGCCACTTACCTGCAAAAAAGGTGGTATACCCTCCATCTTTTAAAGCCTCAGCAATCGTTACCTCCTCCAGATCTACTTCGTGCTCAAATGCTGGTGCAACCATTCGGTTGTTGGGTTCTTTAGGGAGTCTATTCTGTCTTCCAGGTATCCAGTCTGTGACTTGAATTCGAGCGGGATATTTACCGGTAACGATGCTCGCTCTGGTTGGTGAGCATACCGGACAAGCAGCATAGGCTTGTGTAAACCGCATCCCCCCGGCCGCCAGGCGATCCAAATTAGGCGTTTCGTGAAAGGTACTTCCGTAACAACTGAGATCTGCCCAACCCAGATCATCTGCCAGGATAAAGACAATATTGGGTTTTGCTGGCTCTTCGGGAGTAGGCTGAGAAGTACAAGCAATGCCAACTATTAGAAAAAAAAGTAAGTAACAGAATAGCCGGATATTACACATAAAGTAAGATTCAAGAGATTCAAGTACCGACAATTTATGATAGATCCCACAAAATGACAAGTATGTGCTTAGAAGTTTACTCATTACCCTGGTTATTTTAATTAGTGAACAGATTGTTTATCCTTTGAGTAGTTCCTATCATTGCAGCACCAAAACTGACTATTATATGAAAACAATTGAAATTATAGGTCTGCCCATGGATTTGGGAGCAGATACCCGGGGTGTAGATATGGGGCCTTCTGCCCTGCGTATTGCGGGATTAAACGATAGAATAGAAAATCTGGGATATCGCGTTATCGATCTGGGTAACCTTGATATTGAAATCAGTAGTCGTCTGGCTATGCCCAATTCGAGCATGAAGTATGTAGATGAAATTGTCAACGCTTCTGAAGAATTTGCCACTGTAGGCTACGATATCCTGGCAAGAGGTAATTTTCCTTTATTTATTGGTGGAGATCACTCTATGGCGTTGGGAAGTCTGTCAGGCGTATCTGATTATTGTAGAAAGCACAATAAGAAATTGGGGGTAATATGGATTGATGCACACGCAGATATGAACACAAATGCTTCTACCCCATCTGGTAATGTACACGGTATGCCACTCGCAGCCAATTTAGGCATTGGAGATACCCAATTGACTGACATCAGAGGGTTCAGCCCTAAGATTATTCCTGAATATACGACATTGATAGGTATTAGAAGCGTGGATGAAAAAGAGGTTGAACTTACCCGAAAAGCAGGTGTCAAAGTGTTTACGATGACAGATATAGATCAAAGAGGGATATTCCCCATTATATCAGAAGTGATTACCTATTACCTCAACCATGTAGATCA
>CAZZEC010000245.1:1494-2999 GCA_964652565.1 uncultured Bacteroidia bacterium | reverse complement strand
CCATCTTCCAATACCACTGCGCGTTCAATAATATTTTCCAATTCTCTAATGTTACCTGGATAGTCATATTGAACTAATTGTCTCATTACCCTATTCGATACCTTTTTAAACGTTTTTCTCGATTTCTTGCTATACTTTTCTAAAAAATAATGAACGAGTAATGGTATATCCTCTTTTCGCTCCCTAAGCGGTATATTATCAATGGGAAATACATTGAGACGATAAAACAGATCCTGACGAAATTGTCCTTCCTGAACCATTTGAATTAATTCTCTGTTGGTAGCTGCAATCACCCTCACATCCACTATCATTGTTTTCTCACTCCCCAAAGGATCAAATTCACCTTCCTGTAATACTCTTAGCAATTTGGGTTGAAGCTCAACGGGTAATTCCCCAATCTCATCCAGGAAAATGGTTCCTCCATGCGCCAATTCAAACTTTCCTGTTTTCCTTGAAATAGCTCCTGTAAATGCCCCCTTTTCATGTCCAAACAATTCACTCTCTATAAGCTCTTTGGGTAATACTGCACAGTTGACCTTAATCAATGGTCGATTTTTGCGAGAGCTCAGATTGTGTACCGCCCTTGCGAGCAGCTCTTTACCTGTACCTGTCTCTCCCGTTATCAATACAGTTGTATCTCCCGGAGCCACTTTCTCAACCTGAGCCAATACTTCTTTATATGCTTCGCTTTGACAAATGATTTCCTCAAAATTGTAGGAAAGATTAATTTCCTCCTGCAGATACTCATTTTCAGCCTCTATTTGGGCAGATAATTTTTTGATTTCATCTAATGCCTCAACCAAAGCAATTTCCCGCTGCTTTCTTTCAGTAATGTCTCTAACGATGGCACAATTGTACTTTTCATCTCCTATTTCCAGATAGTTGGCTTTCACTTCTACAGCCATCAGCGTACCGTTTTGTCGCTGGTGACTCGTCTCAAAGGTAATTGAACCTTGAGTCCTTATTTTATTCCAATGCGATTCCCATTGATGTTTTGGAAAGACAGGATCTATATCAAAAATCGTTTTTTGGAGCAGTTCTTCCCTGGTGTACCCCAATTCCCCAATGACAGATTGATTGATGTTGGCAATTGTACCATCAGGATGTATCCAATAAATCATGTCCAAAGCATGATTCACCGTTTGCTCAATCAATTCCAGGGACAAAGTCAATGACTGCTGAAATGATAGATCCCTCACCAGACTACACACATACGTATTTCTGTTATTTAAGAAAAATCTAGCATATACTTCTACATATATCTTTTCTCCCCCCTTTTTTTGATGATAAGTTTTGAAATAATTGTACCGGTCTCGTTCTACTAATTCCCAATGTCTTTTCCACGACATGGGGGTAGTGCTGGGATTGATATCAAATATTGTCAGCTTACTTATCTCTTCCTCACTGTAATTCAGGCTCTTACAGAAGGAATTATTGGCAAAGACTACATGCCCTTTCTCATCCAGGAACAAAATATCGTAAGGAAGATGCTCCACCAACCAACT
>CAZZEC010000245.1:0-1394 GCA_964652565.1 uncultured Bacteroidia bacterium | reverse complement strand
AATTATCACATATGCAAACACAAGTAAAACAACTCTGGACCATTGACAAAGTACACTCCGAGATCTTATTTAAAGTAAGACACATGATGGTTTCTACCGTTATGGGGGGCTTTGATGAATTTGAAGCGTCGGCTGAAGCAGATAGTGATACATTTGAAAATGCCAGTATTCGTTTCTCAGCAGATGTAAGTAGTATCAATACGCGCAATGCTCAAAGAGATACACACCTGAAATCTGAAGATTTCTTTCATGCAGAAAAACATCCTACGCTTACATTTGAATCTACCTCTTTTTATCCTAAAAGTAATGGAAAGTATAAGCTCACAGGAAATCTAACGATTAGAGATACTACAAAAGAAGTAGAATTAGAAGCTGAGTTTTTTGGTACAACTGTAGATCCATACAATCAAACGAAGGCGGGCTTTGAGATTAGTGGAAAGATCAGCCGCAAGGAATTCGGTCTTACCTGGAATGCACTGACTGAATCGGGAAATGTGGTAGTTAGTGATGAGGTGAAGATGGCTATCAACGTACAGTTAATAAGTCAATAAATAGAGGGGATAGTAATGGAAATCACTCGGCTAATTTCAGATGCTCAAGGCGAAAGCAGATTTGAGACCATTGAAATTTCATTAAAGGATGCAGGAATGATAGGTAAATTGTCAGAGCTCTTTCCAGCATCCGGGATTATTTTTCGTGAAAATTCCCTGGATTATGATTGGGATTTTCACAATACTCCCAGGAGGCAATATGTCATACTCCTGGATGGTGAAATTGAAATTGAAACGTCCTCAGGAGAACAAAGACGATTTGTAGGTGGGGATATTATCCTCCTGGAAGATACTACAGGAAAAGGGCATCGTACGAGAAACATTCAACGAAAAATTAGAAGATCTCTATTTATTACGCTAGAATAGATAGATCCTATTCAATAGGAACAGATTTGACAGACTACATTTATTATCAATATTCAATCACTCACTCATGAATATTCAGACATATATCAAAGGATTACATCACGTTACAGCGACGGTTAATGATGCGCAGGAAGACATTGATTTTTATAAGCATCTACTTGGTTTGAGGCTGGTCAAGCAGACGGTGAATTTTGACAATCGACAGGTCTACCACTTTTACTATGGAGACGAAGTAGGAACTCCAGGGACTATCATGACTACATTTCCCTACAAAGGTCAAGATGTAAGGCAGGGCATACAGGGCACAGGGCAGGTAGCTATTACAGGTTTTTCCATTCCCAAAACTGCCTTAGATTTTTGGAAAAATCGATTGTCAAATCATAACATTGCGTGGAGTGAAAAGGTTGCCCTGGGCAATCCCATGCTTGAGTTTAAAGATCCTTCTGGTCTCATCTTACAACTCATAGGGACAGCAGT
>CAZZEC010000244.1:0-6563 GCA_964652565.1 uncultured Bacteroidia bacterium | reverse complement strand
GCCAACGCCCGCATACTCATCCCACCATTGTTTACCAAAATATCTATGTGTCCAAATCGATGGATTACGTCCTGAGCAATTTTCATTATCTGATCGCTAATCGTTAAGTCTAAGGGATATACATAACACTGTGATGTGATCCCCAGGCACTTTTTCTGTACCCTTTCTAACTCTTCTACTCTTCTTGAAGACAATATTAATATAGAATCATAAGTTGCTAATTCATAAGCCAATGCTTCCCCAATACCCGAAGACGCACCCGTGATCCAGACAATCTTATTCTTGAAATAATCCATGTTTATGTTTTATCTACTAATAACGCAATTTCTGGCATAACTCCCGTTTTTATAATTATTATGGTTATGCTTTGTATCCTCAATAAATAATATTTAACTTTGCAACCGCTCAGCGAACCTGAGCAGGAAGGAGATCAAAATGTATGACAGAAGAGACAGATAAAAAACAACAAGAACAACTACTTGAAGAAAATCCCACACAAGTAGAAACCCCACAAGAAACTATCAAAGAGACATCTCAGGAAGAACTTGAGGGTAGTCAGCAAGTTGAAAGTGACGATGATTTCGATGATGACTCCTATATCGTAGGAGCAGATATCGATGATGATGATCAAGGGTCAGATGATTCAGATTCAGACGATGATGATGATGCTGATGATGGAGATGCTAATGAATTACTTAATAGCTTATTAAGTGAAGAAGAGGATGACGATGAATGGTGGAAAGATGAAGATGAATACTCTTCAAGTAAGCGTGATGAGCTGGTACAACTCTATAGTAGTACACTTCGCGAATTCAATGAAAATGAAATCGTAAAAGGTACTGTTAGTAGTATCGGTGAAAAAGAAGTAGTTCTGAATATTGGGTTCAAATCGGAAGGGGTTGTTCCGATTTCTGAATTTAGGGATAAGCCCGATATGAAAGTAGGTGATGATGTGGAAGTGTTTATTGAAACCATAGAGGATAGTGAGGGGCAGTTGATCTTATCCAGAAAACGTGCAAAGAGCATGCGTTCTTGGGAACGTATCAACGCATCCATGGATAGTGATGAGATTATCAACGGTTATATCATGCGTAGAACAAAAGGTGGATTTGTGGTCGATGTCGATGGCATTGAAGCATTCCTACCTGGATCTCAAATTGATGTAAAACCTGTGAGAGACTTCGATATGTATGTAGGTAGCACGATGGAATTTAAAGTCGTAAAAATCAATCATGCCTACGAGAACGTTGTTGTCTCCCATAAAGTATTGATCGAAGAAAAACTTGAAGATCAGAGAAAAGAGATTCTTCAAAATCTTGAAAAAGGTCAGGTACTGGAAGGTACAGTAAAAAATATGACCAACTTCGGGGTTTTCATAGACCTTGGAGGAGTAGATGGTCTGTTGCATATTACAGACATTTCCTGGGGACGGATCAATCATCCCGAGGAAGTGTTGGAATTGGATCAGAAAGTCAATGTTGTAGTACTGGATTTTGATGATGCGAAGAAGCGAATAAGCTTAGGTATGAAGCAACTTACCCCTCATCCCTGGGAGTCTTTACCAGAGGAGATTTCTGAGGGTGCAGTTGTTAAAGGTCGCATCGTAACAATTGCTGACTACGGTATTTTCCTGGAAATTATGCCTGGTGTCGAAGGGTTAATTCACACCAGCGAAATGTCATGGTCTCAACATGTCAAGAATCCTATGGAAGATTTCAACGTAGGTGATGAACTGGAGGCTAAGGTGTTAAATATAGATAGAGAAGAACGCAAGATGTCATTGGGTCTCAAGCAACTTCAAGTTGACCCATGGTCAGATATCGTTCAAAAGTACCCTGTTGGCAGCAAACATGAAGGGATTGTACGCAACATGACTAATTATGGTCTATTCGTTGAATTGGAAGAAGGGGTAGATGGTCTCGTACATATATCTGATCTTTCATGGACTAAGAAGTTCAATCATCCTTCTGAGTATGTAAATGAGAGTGACAAATTAGAAGTAATAGTACTAGATATAGATGAAGAAAACCGTCGTTTAAGTCTTGGTCATAAACAGCTCACCGAAGATGTATGGGATACATTTGCTTCCATCTTTACTGTAGGTTCTTCTCACACAGGAACGATTAAGAAGATCGATAGCAAAGGTGCAACAGTAGAATTAGAGTACGGTGTAGAAGGCACTGTCCCAACCAAGCATCTCAAAGTTGAAGATGGCAAAGACGAACTCAAGGTAGATGATAGTGCTCCGTTTATTGTAATTGAATTTAATAAAGACGCCAAACGTCTGGTTCTTTCGCATACTAAAGTTTGGAAGAAAGAACCGGCGGCGGAATCCACCAGGAAAAAGTCCCGTTCTAAAGCTCCCTCTACGAAAGCTGGAACTACTACCTTGGGAGAGATCGGTGCATTGGCTAAGTTGAAACAAGAGATGGAAGCCCAGGAGAAGGAAGAATCCTCTACTCCCAAGAAAAAGCCGAAAGCCAAAGCAGCAAAGAAGGAACCTGTAGAAGCCCCGGCTACCGAGGAAGTTACAGATGAGGCTGAAACCAGCTCCGAGGAATAATTTTCGAACATACACATTTATATTAAATAAAAAGCCCTTTTTTGGAGGGCTTTTTTTATATTTGAATTATGAAGTACTTGATAAATATAGTTTTAGTATATCTGTTGGTATTGTTACAGACGGGAATTTGTCAAGAAGAGCCTCATTTCAAGATTGCGAGATTAAAGTATGAAGGAGGAGGTGATTGGTATTCCAACGAAACATCCCTTCCCAATTTAATTAAGTTTATCAATTCTTCTTCCAATGTGAGAATCCAGGAGAAGGAAGAAGTAGTAGAGCCTGGTGGATCTCAAATCTTCCAATACCCTTATGTGTATATGACGGGACATGGAAATATTTCTTTTTCAGAGTCTGATGCGAAAAATCTACGTACGTATCTCATCTCAGGAGGATTTTTACATATAGATGATAACTATGGAATGTTTAAGAATGGATACATTCGCAGAGAAATGAAAGAAGTTTTTCCCGAATTAACATTCATCCCTTTGCCATTTAATCACGATATCTACTTAGAGCATTTCAAGTTTGAAGATGGCCTCCCCAAAATACATGAGCATGATAATCTACCTCCTCAAGGGCTCGCGCTCATCTACGAAGGTAGAGTTGTCGTATATTATACAGTTGAGACAGATCTTGGAGACGGTTGGGAGGATCCCAATGTCCATAATGACCCTCAGGAAATTAGAGAGTTAGCCTTACAAATGGGCGCGAATATTGTACTATGGGCAATAGATCATTGATTGCAAACTAATGTCTTGCCATGAAGATAAATAGATATATACATACCTCACTGTTCTTAATTTCAGCTATTTCCTTTTTAGGATGTAATCCAAACGGTCCAGGAAGTCAGCTCAAGGTGTTGGAATCCAGATATGAATCCCTCATTAGTACCCATACGATTTTTGATGTAGATACTATCAAGAATGTCTCTTCACAGTTGGCACAAACCTATCTTGAAAAAGTTGACAATGCACCCGATGACGGTCGAGCACCTGAATATCTATTTCAAGCTGCCTCACTCAATGAGCCCAATTACATGAACCCTGATTATGCCATTACCTTATATCAGCGATTGATCGATAATTACCCTAAAAGTCCCTATTGTGCGGAAGCGCTGTTCAGAGTTGCCTATATCCATCATAATGTGCTTCAAAACCTGGATGTAGCTAAAACGTACTACCAACGTTTCATAGAAAATTACCCTGAGCATGAATTAGTGATCTCTGCCAGGTCTGAAATTGATAATTTGGGTGTAAGTCCTGATAGCCTGCTGAAAAAGATCATCCCCCGAGACCGAGATAGTATTTAACCTATTTATTTCCCAGGGAATATGGCATACGCTTAACTGATACAGGCTGTATACTCTGGTAAACAGTCCCTATATCATGAAATATACAATGTAGAGCCACGATGCATCGCAACTCTACAAGTAACGTCAAATCATTTACATGTCAAATTCCCGGATATAACCTTTTCCGTAAATTATCGACATTTAAGGGGGGATAATTAAACATGCTGCCGCGTGTTACTACCATGATCAAACATGCTGCCGCGTGTTACTACAATATAACCATTTGACTATCCAACGATTATCTCACTCTGTAAAACTTATTCATGAAATACATATGAGGTAGAGTAAGGGTAGAAATAGCGATGAAAAATAACAGGTAAGGGGATATAACAGCTCCGAGGTAATGGGCTAAGATCAATAAGATCGCTATTCCGACAAAACTGATTAAAGAAAGAGGAAGTGCTTCCTTGACGAATTGGATAGCAGAGAAATATTGATTTTTCTTTTTCAACTCATTGATTTCTGTCATGATGGATGCCAGGGCGTGCCAAACGCCAAAATAGATGGCAAAACTTACGAGTAGAGATGTATTTGCAAAAAGTAACATCAATATCAGTAAATTAAGTTCTTCCATCAACCATTTACTCCGTCCCATTCCTCCTTTTATCCAGGTTATCGTAAGCAGAAACAGACAAATAAAAGTCATGATCCAAGGAATCATAGATATATATTCAACATTATCTATGTATGTTAAGAAATGAAGTGGAATAAAATTAGAAAGAATTTCGCGAGAATGTTCCCAGTGGAATAGGACGATACCCATTAACACCGTTAGCCCCCAACTCAAATATAATATCCACTTAAATGGACGGGATTCAGAAAAGTTTACATATAATAACTGAGATTGGCCAAAATGATAAGCTGATATCAATAGAAAGGTGGAAAGACTAAATACTGGAAAAAAGTACCAACACACTCCATACACCAACATGGCAAGCAAGTAAACTAATAGGAAAGTACCATAAGAAACCTGTTGTCCTTGCTGCTCTTGTGTATACTTATATACGAGATGATCGGTTGCTCCGTGAGGAATACCACTAACAATCATAAATACGATGAAAATATATAATTCGATACTCTTGAGCCAGGAAGGAGTTACAAAGCCCAGGAGAAGTACCAGGCTTGTGCTTATCAACACTCCCCAATACAAATATTTAAACTGTGTATTCAATGTGTTCTTCGTCTTTTTTTGTCAAAGATTTCGTATTCGTACGCTTTCTCCAGGACTTCTTGATATAGTACTCATATATTGCTTTCATAAAGGGTTTCCAGGGAAGCCTCCCGAGAATCCATAATTCTTCTAAAATAGTAGTCTTTTCATCTAAAAACTTCAATATCTTCCTAAAATCATTTTTCTTAAATAGCTTTGAGAAAATGTTTCTTACATTCGAAGCATCTCTCTGTATAATATGTAATAAAAGCGTGTCATAGAATGCAAATCGCTGTCTATTTTTAGGCTTATAATAGGGTTTACCCGTCTTTTCTAAGGCAGCAACTATTTCTTTGGCATCTTCCTGTATATTTAAAAAGGTATAACCTGTAGAAGGCTTTGTGTGTCCACCCGCTGTTCCTATATTGATGATATGCTCAGATGAATATTTTTGGAATTGATAATTGGTCATTGGTATGACTCCAAACTCCTCATGATCAATCCAAAAGTCCATCAACTCCAATTTTTGGTGGATATAGTCGTTTAATGCCTTATAGTAAGCTTGTTGTGGGAGTGTATCTTCCGAAAAGACGGTAAACTCAATCAATGCACGCTGAGAAGAAAAAGGTAGAACGTACATAAATCTCACCTCATTCTGTTGTTCCACCTGAAAATCCATTAATTGTATGACTTCAGGGTTGAATGTAGGTTCTCCCGTCTCGATAATCCAGCCACAAAAATGCTGTTTCAATACTATATGTTGGGGAAGAAAATGTGGCTTTTCAACAATGCTGTTGAACGCCCATTTACCTGTAAAGGTACCCTGTGATGTATCTATCATTACCCCGTTCCCTACATCAACGATTTCTAATACATCTGCAAGGAGTCGATCCACATTGGGATGTCTATCCAATACATCGGTAATTTCTTTATAAAATTCAAGACTATTTACACAATGGTACTTTAGAGGTGAAACAGGTTGTGTAATGTCACCCTGAAGGCCTGAAAACATCATTTCTCTCCACGATACTTGATTGGCCGAACGATAAGGCAAAGTCTTACTCGTCCAGAAGCACCAGGTTTTATCATTCTGCAACTTGAGTGATTTGTCTATCACAAGCAGTCTTTGATCCTTTAAGTCGGAGTGAAGTATATGATATGCCAGTGATAAGCCAGCACATCCTCCTCCAGCAATGATATAGTCGTATTCGTGAATCAATGGGAAAAATTAAAGCGTATCAAAAGAAAAGGTAGAGCGAGTAAGCATTTTTTACTTGGCGACATATAACATAAACTTGTCATACAATTAACCAGTCTACTTGGTAAACCAAACAGCCTGCCAAATATCTTTGCTTAAGAAGATAAAGGAGTTTCTCATTCTGAGAAACTCCTCTAATCCATTATCCTACATTATGCCGTAGCAGTTGAGGCAGATTTCGAACGTGAGTTTACTGCTACTGAGTATACTACAAGTCCAAAACCAATTTTGTTTACTGCAT
>CAZZEC010000243.1:0-6569 GCA_964652565.1 uncultured Bacteroidia bacterium | reverse complement strand
GAGTAATAGCTTCAAAATTGTGTGTGAGCTCTTCCTTAGATGCAGATTCGTCATTTGATAAAGGGTAATAACAGTCAATCCCTATGTAATCCAATTCATCCCAAAAGTCCAATTGTTCAAACTCCTCACCCCAATTGGCAGCATATACTAGTTTGCCAGGGTAAATTTTGCGTATATCTCTTATTAGGTTAATCCATTGGTGAGGTTGCTCAAGTGTGGCATGTACCATCTCCACTCCTACGCAAAAGATCTCAATATTGTACAAGCTAGCCAATAAAGCATAGTGCATGATCCAATCCCTATAATATTCAAAAAATAAATCCCAGTCTTCCTGCGAGCTCATTTGAATGTCTCCAGGCCATGCTCCTCTTACCCATATCTGTGGTTTTAGCATGACCTCCATTCCGCGTGTATGTGCATAGTATGTAGAAAAGATCACGCTTTCATCATTCTCTGATCCAGCCCGTTGCGAAAAGCCAAATGGTTGAGGAGCATTGACATTACGAGTTCCCGTGTAAGGGATAATAGCTAACGCATTTGAACCATATTCTTGTGTCATGGCAATAGATTCCTCGGCTTTTCGAGATACGTAACCATTGTATATTCGATATCCTTCATGAGCAAAATTAAAGCCCTTAAGAAATTCCTGAGCGTTTGGCGAACCCTTGGGATGCCTTTTGGCAGGTTCGTAAGGGAAACTTTTGATAAAAGATTCCCACTTATCGTTTAGCGAAAGAAGCTCTTCTTCAGAAATATGTTCATTTCTATATCGATTAAGAAATCCTTCTTTCCCCCATGTCTCCCATAAAAATTCTACCCATAATGCAGATGATATCTGCCTGATTAACCGAGAGGATCTTTCAAAATTTTCATTAGATAATAAGGCTTCAGGAGTAAGCAAAGCATTGGCTTCATACAATCGTCTGCCCCACTTTTTACCCATTTCTCCGCTCCAAGGAGTACTGTGCATCGCAGCTAAACCCATTTCCAGGAAAATATATGTAGGTTCCCCTAAATTTTTTCTAAGAAATAGTCGATTGGCCATCAACACATTAGGATAGGCAAAAGCATGATGTACTGCCGAGTAGATGACTCCTTCCTCAAAATCAACATGCATTTGATCTGTGTTGAGCATCTGAAGCCCTTTGTCTTCAGCAGAAGGATATACATGAAGCGAAACCGGTTGGGATGGGGTGGGAAGTTCTAGCTTACTTGCCAATGCTAAACAGCTATTATCGAGCTCAGAAAGTAATACTGATAAGAATGATTCATTTATTGATCCATGTCTTGTTACTTCAAAATGTCCTGAAATGCATTCTTCCATAGGTCTGACTGTATAGTCCCAATGATTCAATGGATCAAAATCCCAATTTCCACGTTCATGCTCCTTGAGATATCCCATCACTACACGTTTGTCCTGCTGGAATAGCTCATACCCCCAAGTGTTATAAAACATCCATCTCCAACTACCGATATCGCTGTTTACTAAATATTTAGCAGCTACAGAGTCAGACAAACCGGTATACAAGTACAAGGGATATTGTACGTTGTAGGGATTGGGAAAAGCAGAAAGGGTCCAAACATCATCATCAGTCATCTTATAAGATCCCAAAGAAGTAATAAGACTATCATGTTGATAGGTAAAAGGCAGTTTATTTGAATAAAAGTCCCAAAAATTGCTATTGAGCAAGCTACCAGTAAAGAAAACAGTATTGTTTGATAGATCTCGCATAGTAATTGCAGTATCAGGCATCATAATAATCTGCAACCTATCTTCCAGTGAGGCCTGTATCTCCTTGCTTATATGCATATAATCAGCAATAGTTCCCGAATCTTGTGTGCTGTATATCCATAAAACCTTCCCATTTTCAAACATATTACGCATTAGTCCTCTTCTTCCACCAGACTCATTCCCTTGGTATGTGTCTTTAGCGCAGTCTCCTAGCAAGCCTACTGTTACCAGCAATATCCACATGCGTATCAAAAGTGAAAACATATTGATAATAATTCGAAAAACAGTTAAATCTCTAATATAGACTAAATTACAATTTTTTGGTTGAACAACGTTCTGATTGATGGTGTAATTAAAATTATTTGACCAGTGTTGTTAATTAATGTTTATTTACGCTGAATCTTTCTCATTAATATCGTTTGTCTTTCATAAAGTACCGCATTATATGAAAATAGATTTTCGCAGCTTTACTTTCCTGATTTTAATACTTTTCCAGTCTTATTTTGTATCTGCACAAGCCCCAATGACTGCAAAACACGTAGGTGAGATACAGTTGGAATTACAACATATGCAAGTATTGGGCAGTGTGTTATACATTGCGGCTCATCCTGATGATGAAAACACGCGACTCATTTCTTATTTTTCCAAAGAAAAAGGCTACAGGACAGCATATCTTTCACTAACTCGTGGGGATGGAGGGCAAAATTTGATAGGAGATGAAAAGGGTAGTTCTCTAGGAGTCCTTCGTACTCAGGAACTACTTGCTGCCAGAAGGATAGATGGGGGGGAGCAAATGTTTAGCAGAGCAGTTGATTTTGGTTATTCGAAAAATCCGGAGGAAACCCTTTCTGTTTGGGATAAAGAGAAAATTTTAGGAGATGTGGTATGGGCGATCAGAAAATTTCGTCCTGATATTATAGTGACAAGATTTGCTGAACCTGATCGAGGCGGCGGTGGCCATGGGCACCATACAACTTCTGCTATGCTAGCCAGAGAAGCTTTTCATCTAGCTTCCAAAGCTGATGCTTATCCTGAGCAATTGGAATATGTAGAACCCTGGCAACCTAAGCGTATATTCTGGAATCTATATACCTGGAGATTTTATCAACCTTCAGAGGACGATCTTCCTAAAATTATCAAACTCAATATAGATCAATACAATCCATTACTTGGTAAAGGATATGGAGAAATTGCTGCGGAGGCAAGAAGCAAACATAAATGCCAGGCATTTGGTACAGCTAAGTTACGAGGGGAGCAAATCGAACAAATCCTTCTGATAGAAGGGCCCATGGCTGAGGAAGACCCTATGGAAGATATCGATACAAGTTGGGACAGGATAGAGGGGGGCGAAAGCGTATCTGAATTATTTCAGGATGCGCTAGACGAATTTGACCCTATGGATCCATCTAAGATCCTTCCTCATTTACTTAGTGCTTATCAGCAACTAGACCAGATGGATGGATATTGGCCCAATGTTAAAAAGCAAGAGCTAAAAGAGCTAATAGCGTATTGTGCTGGTTTATATTTCGAGGCCAATAGTAATCGGGCGACAGTAGCTAGGAATGATACCGTGACTATAGGGGTTAGTGCAATTCAACGCTCTGATTTTCCTGTTACTTTAGAGAAAGTGGTATTATCTTCTGATAATCAAACATTTAAAGAGGTTAATGTAGATAGTTTATTAAATGGAGCCCATCTTTTTGAACAAAACATATCTATACCATTATCATCCGTACCTACCACTGAACAGTATTGGCTGACAAGGCCTGCTGAAAAAGGTACATATACCGTTGAGGATCAAAGATTAATAGGATTACCCGAAACACCTCCAGCCATAGAGGCTGATCTAACATTTTCATTATCCGGGACTACTATTACTATGACAACGCCAGTAGTATATAAATATGTAGACCGTGCTATCGGTGAGCTATATCGTCCTTTTATCGTTACCCCTGCCACAACTGCAAATATATCTCAAAAGGTGTATTTATTTTCAAATGGGGATGATAAGCAATTAGAAATAGTGTTAAAGTCTCATAAAAATCAACCTTATCAGGAAAAGTATACTTTTGAAGTACCTCCAGGTTGGACCATCTCACCTTCTAGTATGGAGGTTGATTTTACTGAAGCTGGTGAAGAACAAAGAGTCTCGCTGACTCTTACTCCACCATCGACTCAAAGTGTTGGGAATCTCATTATTAAAGATCAAAATGGTAATCCTGTTAATAGTTTACAAGAAATAGCGTATGATCATATCCCTACTCAATTGGTATTTCAGCCATCAACAACGAGATTGGTTAAAATAGATATTACTAAAAAGGGAAACAAAATTGCCTATATCATGGGTTCCGGAGACGAAGTACCCATGAGCCTGGAACAAATAGGATATCGCGTAGATATATTAGGTGATGAACAAGTGCAGAAAGAAAAATTGAAAGAGTATGATGCAGTAGTAGCAGGCATAAGGGTCTATAATACTCGGGATCGAATTGCATATTTACAGGATGAAATATTATCCTATGTTGAAGATGGAGGTACTTATATTGTTCAGTATAATACTTCATATGCTATGAAGTCGTCAGATATTGGCCCTTATCCATTAAAAATAGCACGTGATAGAGTTACTGTAGAAGAAGCCCCTATAACGCTATTAAAGCCTGAGCACCCTATCTTTAATAAACCCAATAAAATATCTGCTGCTGATTTTGATGGATGGGTTCAGGAAAGAGGGTTATATTTTGCTGATGAATGGGATGAACGCTATGAAGCCTTAACTCAGAGTAATGACCCTGGTGAAGATCCGTTGAAAGGTGCATTATTAGTTGCTCAATATGGGAAAGGAAATTTTGTATATACTGGCTTTTCGTTTTTTAGAGAATTACCAGCTGGTGTACCTGGAGCCTTCCGACTGTTTACCAATATGGTTTCACTGGGAAAATAGGAGCACCCAATATTCAAGGACATGAATGAGCATTCAGACGATATAACGAATCCTCCAATGGATGAGGATCTTCATCAGGTTTTTCCACTTTTTAAGACCTGGAGAAGCCTATATTTATTTGTATTGGGGGAACTAGTTGTCTTGATCGTATTATTTTACATTTTTAGCAAGACCTTTGCATGAGAACACTGGATTGGATTGTACTAATTGCCACTACGCTATTGATTGTATTATATGGAATCTGGCGCAGCAGAGGAGCAAAGAATATAGAGGCTTTCCTCCTCTCTAACCGAGATATGAAGTGGTGGACAATTGGTCTTTCGATCATGGCTACTCAGGCTAGTGCTATTACATTCTTGTCAACTCCTGGTCAAGCATACGATGACGGAATGCGCTTTGTCCAATTCTATTTTGGACAGCCCATAGCTATCGTAATTATTTGTATAGTTGCTATACCTATATACCACAAACTCAATGTATATACAGCGTATGAGTACCTCGAGTCGAGATTTGATCTAAAAACACGATCTTTGGGTGCTGGATTATTTCTCACCTCTCGGGGATTAGCCGCGGGCATGACGATATACGCTCCGGCAATAATCTTATCTGTCATATTAGGTTGGCCGATTTATCTTACTTGTATTGGAATTGGAACAATAGTAACTGTTTATACAGTTTCAGGAGGCACAAAGGCTGTCAGCCAAACACAGAAACAACAGATGCTAATTATATTACTCGGCATGTTTTTGGCTGGAATTATCATGGTCTTGAAATTTCCCAAAGATATTTCCATAGGTAATGCAGTTACTATTGCAGGGAAGATGGGGAAATTAAACGCAATTACCTTGCCAACCGATTGGAATGAGTTTGTAAATGACCGTTACAACTTGCTATCAGGATTAATTGGAGGATCATTTCTTGCCCTTTCCTATTTTGGAACAGATCAATCACAGGTGCAGCGGTACCTGGGTGGAAAAAGTGTTGCACAAAGCCGAATAGGTCTACTATTCAATGCAATGGTTAAAATTCCCATGCAGTTTCTCATTCTCTTCATCGGCGTCATGCTATTTGTATTCTATCAATTTGAGCAACCGCCGCTGTTCTTTAATAGTGGAGAAAGAGACCGTATGTATGAAAGTCAATATGCAGATGCGTTTAGAGAACTTGAAACCCGACATGCTGAGGTACATCAAGAGAAGCAAGAAATATTGCGAAACATGGTGGATGCTATAGATGCAGGAGACCGGGAAGCAGCAGAGACCTTTGAGACCCAAGCAAAGGCGCTAACGCTGTCTTCTCAGCAGTTGAAGGAGCAGGGATTAGAATTAATGGAGCAAAATAATCCCCTGATTGACAAAAATGATCTGGATAAGGTCTTTCTCACGTTTGTCATAGAACATCTACCCGTGGGATTCGTGGGCCTTTTGATAGCTGTGATATTAGCTGCTGCCATGTCTTCCACTGCTGCTGAGTTAAATGCCTTAGCCACATGTACTGTCATAGATATTTATAAACGCTCAGACCAAGCGTATAAGCGAAAAAGAAATGCAGCTCATTATCTTAGGGCTTCCCGCATAGCCACATTTGCCTGGGGGATTTTCGCCATACTGTTTTCGTTATTTGCCAATCGGTTGGGAAATCTTATCCAGGCAGTAAATATCGTTGGCTCCTTGTTTTATGGCACCATACTAGGATTATTTGTCGTAGCGTTTTTCTTTAAATCCATTAAAGGGACAGCTACTTTTTTGGCAGCTGTCATTGCAGAGATAACGATTATCGCACTTTGGGGGTTACCACAACTATTCCCTGATAGCTTGGGGTTCCTCAATATCAGTTTTCTTTGGTTTAATTTAATTGGTTGTGTGTTGGTAGTAGTGTTGGCAGCTATATTTCAAA
>CAZZEC010000242.1:0-6605 GCA_964652565.1 uncultured Bacteroidia bacterium | reverse complement strand
ATATCTGTCTGAGATAATGCATCTTTTACTTTAGGAAAATATGTTTCGTTTACAATAACGACATGTTTGGGTTTATATGTTAGTGCTTGCTCTATTAACAGGTCCGCTCTGTTATTTGCAGTAATTACAGACACTGAAAATTTTGCTGGATGCAGCTTAACTACCTCTAACGCTTGTGTGCCAATAGAACCAGTAGATCCCAAAATGGCTATATTTTTATGCAATGCCATACGCTTACTCAAATAATATGATCGAGTGTTATGATTTGTGCCCAAAGTATTTACAAACTAAGGATTTGATATGCTAAGGTGCAAGGATAATAATACTATAGAAGCGATATTTTCTTTGATCTTGATAATTCATTGTTTTTCTTTACGAAATTAACCGGTAATAAAATATAATGTCCGCCAGCGTAATTATTATTCCTACATATAATGAAAAGGACAATATTGTAAGGCTCATTCATCGAATATTTGAAGTTGTCCCCGAAATACATGTTTTGATCGTCGAGGATAGTTCGCCAGATGGGACTGCAGATGTAGTAAGGGAGTTGCAAAAAAAGTATTCAGATAGATTGTACATGGAAGTCAGGAAAGGCAAACTGGGTCTTGGTACGGCATATATACATGGATTTAACTGGGCTCTGGACCGCAATTATACTTATATATTTGAAAT
This sequence comes from uncultured Bacteroidia bacterium, assembly GCA_964652565.1. Taxonomy (GTDB): domain Bacteria; phylum Bacteroidota; class Bacteroidia; order J057; family J057; genus JBCCTX01. The sequence continues at coordinate 5,930 of CAZZEC010000242.1, read as the reverse complement.
GGATGCTGATTTTAGCCACGATCCAGCATCCCTACCCGCCTTGTTGAGTGCATGTAAAGATGAAGGGTACGATCTTGCTATTGGATCGAGATATATTACAGGTGTAAATGTAGTAAATTGGCCCATGGCAAGAGTACTCATGAGCTATTATGCAAGCGTATACGTGAGAATGATCACTGGCATGCCCATCAGAGATACTACGGCAGGATTTAAATGCTACACGGATAAAGTACTTAGAAAAGTACTCCAGGAACCACTTAAATTTGTTGGATATGCATTTCAGATAGAAATGAAATTCAGAACCTGGAAATATGGTTTTAAGATTAAAGAAGTACCTATTATCTTCAGAGACCGCGAGGTAGGCGAATCAAAAATTTCTCAAGGCATCATCAAGGAAGCTTTTTGGGGAGTAATAAAGATTAAAGTCTCCTCCTGGTTCAAAAAGTGGGACTAATTATTAATTACACTACCAATGAAACGCAGAGATTTTTCCTATCGAATGGCACTTGCTACCACCATGCTACCTTTTTCCTCCTTTCAATCTTTTTCCTTGGATAAACCATTTTCGGAACTCATATATCCCGAGCCCGTTTTAACAAATATTCCTACATTGATCGACCGTCCAATTATTATTGATAAAATTGAGATAGTTCGAATTCTTCAAAAACATTTACTCGTCATCTGTACATCTACTGATGGTGAAAAGGGATTTCTCCCTGCCAACAGCAGAATGCCTTACCTTTTCCAAATAATGGAGGGGTTAGTCATTCCTCATTTCCTGGGTAAAGATGCCAGAAATATAGAAGTGTTGATTGAGAGTGTATACAGAGCAGGAAGAAATTACAAATTTGCCGGTATGCCTTTCTGGAATTGTGTAGGTCATGTTGAAGGTAGCATATTAGATATGCTGGGGAATATTGCGCGGAAGCCTGTAAGTGCATTTATGGGTGAGGCTATTAGAGAATCGGTAAAGGTATACTATTCTACATTCGATCGTGTTAATCCTGCTGAGGTATATGTCGAAAATGTGCTTAGATCCCTCGAAGAAGCACCCTATGAAGCAGTAAAATTGAAAGTGGGAGGAAGGATGAGTAATAATCAGGATTGTTTACCAGGAAGAACTGAGCAACTGGTACCACTGGCTAGAAAAAGATTAGGGGATAATATGCATTTACTGGTTGACGCAAATGGATCTTATGATGCCAAAAGAGGTATCGAAGTAGGAAAATTATTACAGGATCATGGATATGATTTTTTTGAAGAGCCATGCCCATGGCAAGATTATGTACAAACTCAGCAGGTTGCTGATGCGTTAAAGATGCAAGTCGCTGGTGGAGAGCAGGATAATAGTCTTCCCCAGTTCAATGAGATGATCCATCGCAGGATTGTGGACCTGATTCAGCCCGATATGTTATACAGTGGTGGATTCATTCGCGTTGCCTACATCGCCAAAATGGCAGAAGCAGTAGGTATGTCCATTACACCTCATAATCCTCGTTCGGGTCCCGCTGCTGCACAAATGCTCCACCTTGCGGCTGTAACTCCGAATATGGGCCCCTACCAGGAATACGACCCCAACCCTGATTTTCCCGATGATGCCTATGCCCCTATCCTTCAAATAGAAAATGGGAACGTAGATATACCCCAATCTCCTGGTTGGGGATTTGTATACAACCAAGAGTTGATCCAGAAAGCTGAGGTGGTAATGTCAATTTCTAAAAATAACTAATTGAGAATGCCTTGCTTCCCTTTTCAGTATATTTAATTTTTAATCCTCTATATGTGTGACTATTTTGTATAATCATTCATTTCGAATATTTAGCTAAGCTCACTGTGATTAAAAAACTAGGTATATTTCTCTCTACCATAGGTCCAGGACTTTTTTTAATTGGTTATAATATTGGTACTGGAAGTATTACTACAATGGCAGTATCAGGCTCTAGTTATGGGTTGACATTAATTTGGCCCCTATTACTATCTTGTATATTTACTTTTTATTTGATCATTACTTTTGGAAAATATACCGCTGTAACAGGAAATACTGCACTTTTTAGTTTCAAACAACATTTTGGAAAGGGAATCGCACTATTTGTATTAGTTGCCTTACTACTTAGCGAGTGGGTGTCATGTATAGGAGTAATGGCAATTGTGGTTCAAACTGTACAGGAGTGGTCCCGCCCTCTTACAGCAGATGGGTCTGGATTTTCGCCCATAGTGTTGGCCTCAATATTTGGTGCATTGCTGTACATCATTTTTCTGAACGGTCACTATCAGATGTTTGAGCGATTACTCGCTGTATTTGTAACGATCATGGGCATATGCTTTCTCATGACTTTCTTTTTGGTGATTCCTGATATACAACAACTTAAACTTGGCCTATTACCTTCGCTACCCTCCGGAACGAACAAAATGTTGGTCATGGCTGGAATGGTTGGTACTACAATGGGATCAATTTTGTATGTGGTACGTTCTATTCTGGTCCAGGAAAAAGGATGGACTACACAGGATATTCGTCTGGAAAGAAGAGATGCCTTTATTTCTGTAGTACTTATGTTCATATTGAGTGTAGCAGTAATGGCATCTGCGGCGGGTACACTATATCCCCAAGGGATAAAAGTAGAAAATGCTATAGATATGGTAAAGTTATTAGAACCACTCGCTGGACGTTTTGCAGTGTCATTATTCGTATCCGGTATAGTGTGTGCAGGATTATCCTCTTTCTTTCCCATTGCCCTATTAGCTCCTTGGCTTATCGCAGATTATAGAAATACCCCGCGTAACCTGCAATCCATATCCTCAAGATTGTTAGTATTATTTGCCATATGCCTGGGGCTCGTAGTGCCAGTATTTGGAGGTAGACCTGTAGGGATAATGGTATTCTCGCAGGCAGGCATAGCCATTGCCTCTCCTCTAGTTCTTATTCTTATGTTTATACTTGTCAATAGAAAATCTCTTATGGGTAAATACAAAGCAAAACCCTGGGAAAATGCCATCTTGATCCTCATTATAAGTTTTTCCATTTTTATGGCAGGAGCTGGTCTTATTGGTATCTTTGGTTAATTTACAGTTATGTATCAACAAACATTTCCTCCGCACATAGTATGTGCTTATCTCTATATTATCAGTCAACACGGTTATCCACCCCCTGCTGAAGACTCTTTCAAGCATATCAAAGATATGCATGAGTTAGGGTTTCAAAGCATAGAATTGGAAGGGATCAGGGAAAATCATCTCTTAGAGATGTATCACTTAAGAGAGGATCTTTCCCGTACCATACAAGAGTTACAAATGCATGTTCCATTCTTCTGTGTAGTTCTTCCTGGACTTAGCTCACCAGAACCTCAAATTCGCGAACACAATCTGGTTCTCTTTGAAAAAGGATGTGAAACTGCCCAACGATTGGGGGCGAGAGGCGTCCTGGACAATGCCCCTCTCCCTCCTTATGTTTTTCCGTCAGAAATCCCCTTGGCCAGACACTACGAGCCAGAAGTACTCCAGCATGCTCATTTGCCCAAAGACTTATCCTGGAAAAAATATTGGAAAAGCCTTACACGAACCTACCGTACTGCATGCGACATCGCTTCAAACTACGGATTGACTTATCATATGCATCCTTGCGCAGGAGTCCTGGCTGCAAATACTGACGCATTTTTATACTTTTACGATGCGGTTGGAAAAGAAAACCTAAAATTCAATCTGGACACTTCCAATCAGTTCTTTCTTCAGGATAATATATATTTATCTCTCATTCGTCTGTCAGATCATATCGATTATATCCACATTTCCGATAATCCCGGAAATAAAGTTGCGCACCTGGTGCCCGGTGAAGGTATCATACATTGGGACTTATTTTTTGAAAAACTCAGAGAAATTTCTTTTAATGGATATTTAGGCCTTGATATAGGCGGAGAAGAATCACCCGTAGCTGAAATACAGCAATCTTACCAACAAGCCGCTCAATGGCTGATAGATAAATACGCTCCCTTTTTAACACTGGATTAACACAAACAATTTATGCCAAATTTGAATATTTTAACATACCTACACAATATTTTATTCTTTACTACACCCAAAATTGTTTTCATATTTCTTGTACACTTATCGATCCTCACAAATGCGCAGGAAGTGAAGCTGGTACCTATGCCTCAATCCATTGCTATGAAAGCAGGTCATTTTCAACTTCCCTCGGATACCTTGCGGTATTATCTACCTTCAGACCCGCATGGAGTTATTCACCCTCAGTTAGATAGCATTCTTTTCAAACTCACTCACAGGTTTTCAGAAACTTCTAATAAAAAAAATGCAGATATTATTATTGGTATTGCTGAGGATCTTCAAAGACCTCTTAACGATGACAGACTGGGATCAGAAGGCTATATTCTAAAAATTGAGCCTTCTTCAATCACTATTATTGCTAAAGATCCTGCTGGAGTTTTTTATGGTGTACAGACTTTTGCCCAATTACTCAACAGCATTCCTCTTCAGGGTATACCTTGTATGGATGTTGAGGACTGGCCAGCTTTTCCCGTGAGAGGGGTAATGGATGATATCAGCAGAGGGCCATTGTCAAAGATGGACTTTATCAAATATCAAATAAGGAGGCTGGCTAGTATGAAGATCAATATGATGTCTTTTTACATTGAACACGTCGTAAAAACGACCAGTCATTCAGCATTTGCACCTCCCCAGGCCATTACTATTTCAGAGTGGGAGGAATTGTCATCCTATGCAGAGAAATATTTCATCTCTCTTACAGGGAGCTTCCAATCCCTGGGACATTTTAGGAATATACTCAAGCATCCCGCTTATACTCCATTAGGAGTTACAGATAGAATGCTGTATCCAGGTAAAGAAGAAGGTATTTCTTTTCTCAAAGATGTATATAATGAAATGATCCCTGCTTTTCATGGTCCCTATTTTAATATCAATTGCGATGAGGCCTGGGATCTTGGAAGAGGAGCTACCAAAGCAATAGCGGATAGTATGGGTCATGCCAGATTATTTGCCAGTCATGTCACACCTTTGTTGAATCATGTTCTTGAAAAAGGGAAAATACCCATGATGTGGGGAGATATGGCTTTGGCACATCCTGAAGTATTTTCATTGATCCCAAAGGAAACCGTACTTATGACCTGGGAGTATGGGAGGAGAGATACTTTTTCTGCATTAATAGACCCTATTGTAGATGCTGGATTATCATATATGGTATGTCCCGGTGTACTAAATTCCAATCGTCTTATGCCAGATTTTGATATGGCAACTAAAAATATTCAGGAATTTGTAACGGAGGCTTATCATAAAAAGGCACTCGGAGTAATGAATACGGTATGGGATGATGGAGGTAGGCATTTCTTTTCCAGAGATTGGTATGGAATTGCCTATGGAGCCGATCAGAGCTGGCGACCCACATTGGAGGATGTATCAAAATTTGATCAAAGAGTAAGTCAAAGTATCTATCGCGATTCTCAGCAATTATTACCCAACTTACTACATACATTAAATGAATTGAGAACACTGGGACCTACCCAAGACATGAACAACCAGGTATTCTGGCAACAAATCTTTCCCAATCCAGGCGAAAGTATACGGATCAATATCAACGAATGGGAGAATGTACATCAGGTATTGAACCAATCCGACAGTATATTGAAGCAGATGCAACAAATCTATAATGACCTGGAAGAATATCGATACTGGGAATTTACTTATGATCAATATCGCTATATGTACGACTCCAGAATCCAGGCATTACAAATTGCAGACTTATATTTGAAAGCCTCAATTCGTCGTGATACGCAGACCCCTCACCTGTTGGATAGTTGTCTATATTCCGCAAGGAAGTTACACGATCGACTCTTTATATTGAGCTCCACTTTTCAGGAATTATGGCAAAAAGAAAATCGAACATATTGGGAAGATATTGCCCTATC
>CAZZEC010000241.1:0-6617 GCA_964652565.1 uncultured Bacteroidia bacterium | reverse complement strand
GCATGGGATAGTATTCTTCCCAGAGCTGATTTGTCTATTATCATCAACAAAGAATGGGGTCATTATCCATATATCGATGATCCCGTTGACTTTGCAGCTTATCTTGAAAATAAGCAACTATCCTTTCAGGCACATAGCAAAGCGGGAAGGTTGACCTTAGCAAAATGGTCAGGACTACAAGTCCCCTCTTTTGTCAGGGTGGAAGACATTAAAGAATGGAGTTCTTACGCTCAGACGTTCTCTCCAGATAAGCTCTATGCAATCAGAAGCTCTGGGCAAGAAGAGGACCAGATAGATAGTTCACAAGCTGGTCTACATACGTCATATATACACGTAGTATTCCAAGATATATCAACCATACTCAAAACCATGCTTGACAGTGGTATGCAAGAGGTTATTATCCAGGAATTTATACAACCAAAGATCTCTGGTGTGGCATTTGTCAGACATATCAGTGCAGAAATTGAATGTGTCGAAGGGCATCTTGAAGACTTGTTACAAGGCAAGGTTCAGGGCGAAAGGTGTATTCTATCTAGAATGGGGCGAGCGTGGGAAATACCTCCATCACAGTCTATGATCCAATGGTTTGATACACACGGATTATCCATTAAATCTCTTCAAGCCTTTCTCAACAAATGTATTCGAGTTTTTCATTATCAGCAAGCAGATATTGAGTGGGCCTGGGATGGAGAAAGTCTATATCTATTACAATTTCGTCCTGTAACCTACTACACATGGAGAAGATGCATCACCTCCGCTAATCTTGATGAGATACTGCCCTCCAGCGTTAGTATGCTTATGGAACACATGCAGCGATATGCATCACCATATATAGGAAACATCATGGGATTATGGGATACAAATGTTTTTAATGATAATGAACCTTTTACTGTACAGTATGAGGATGCTTCATATATTAATTCTGACCTTTGGCTGGCAAGGTTCAATGATTGGGGACTTCCTTCCAGCATTTATGCTAAAGAAATTGGTGGGAACGTACCTTTCATACCTTTTCGATTATGGAAATTTATCCGGCATATTCCCGTTTTCCTACGCATGACATGGATATCCAGGAGGGTTATGCTAACAATTCCCCAATTATTGAACCAATTTGAACAGGAGTTTGAACATATCATAGCGAAAGAAGATGACCCTGATCACATCATCCCTCAATTGGTGAGATGGATGGAGAGGTATTACTTATTTATCGTAAGGAGTAACATAGTCATCAATACTGCTATTAGTAGTACGTTTGGAAATTTTCTGGGTAAGATGCATTCTGTGTATAGAAATATTGATCATATACAAGCACCACATAGGCTTCCATTTGAAAGCGACCCAGGTACCTTAAGGTCAGAGGTTCCCATTCCTCCAATAACTCCATTTCCATTATGGTCAGCTACTATCAAGATTTGCCATGTACTAGGCGTTCCAGGCATGGTCGATAAGTACATTGAAGTGAGAGAATGGTTTAGGGATAATAATATGAAGTTATTCTTTAGAATTCATCAACAATTAACAGGTAGTAATTGGCTCACACTCCATGAAAACGCAAGAACAAAAACAGGAACATTTTGGCAAGACGGTAGCGATGTCATTCAACAATCTTTTTCTTTTGTTATTTATCCAGGAGAAGCCGAAGGTATCCTGGGAGAGGATATTTTAATTGTTGATGCCCTTGAACCTGGTCATTATCAAGATTATAAGGCTGCTAAAGCAATCATTTCCAAAACTGGTGGAAGACTTTCTCATGGCGCTACCTTACTTAGAGAGTTGAAAAAGCCTTCAGTTGTGAAACCTGAAATAAATATGAATTGGGTTGGGAAGCGCGTAAAATTTCAGGATGGTGAAGTAATACTACTTTAACACGTTAAGCTTGCAACACTTATGTGACTCAAATTTATGCTTGCTAAATAGGATTTAATTTCAAAGAATGAGTTTTTAACGTTGAGTTTGTCTAAAGTAAAATTGTAGATACTTGATAATCAAAACCTTAAGTGAATTCTTGCTTTTTGTAATATTCTAGCTATTGATTAGTTATGCTATACTTTAGACAACTTTGTTGCTATTTGAGGAGCAATGTTTAAAGTGACCAAATAGTAGTAAGTGGGTAGACAATATTAATTATTATTATCAATCAAATTATAGGAAAAGAGAGCTCCTAAATACTTATACCTTGACCATCTTGCAGGCAAAATGCTTCAGATAATTTTCCATTGTACTATAGTGAGTCATGACACCTTCCTGAATTTCACAACAGTAATAATTTCCAAAAATTCGAGCAGGATGCACCTTCATACTTCTTAACACATCTCTTACCAGTATATCCAAATCCGACCTGTCTTGTACTTCAATGTATAGTTCATCTTCAAAATTGGATTCAATCTTCCAATGATTACTCAATATAATAGAGATCTGCAGATTGTTTTTATTCCAGCCCTCAACGATATAGATTAACTCTTTCATAGATATATCTATCAGAAAAGTTTTTTCCAGATCTTCCTGACATTTTTCAAATCCACAGACACTTATGTATTGAGCCTGTAAATCACATCGAAGTAATCTTAGAATCTCAATTAACGGAAAATTATACAGTGAGAAATGCAAGGAATCGACATTTCCTTTTCTCACTTCCATAACCACAGGTTTGATGAGAAAATTCATGATATAGGTAGATATTTAAGCTCCAAAGCCATAATAATTGAATAACCTGTAGCACAACATGAACCAATTTAAGGAATTTTATTTCAGCAAGCCAAATAAGTTCAACATTTTCAATATATGTTGAACTTAAAAATCGAATTTGATGCTTAGATTGAGGGTTCGGTTTAACAAATCGGTCTGAGTCCCGATTATCTGATTCCGGGAAGTACCTTGTAAGGTATTTGAAAAAGTATAGATGTATTGAAGATATTTTACATTCGTTCTATCAAGTATATTGAATACAGAAAGTCCAAGATTTAGGTTAGCCCAAGGCAGATTGACTTTGTAATTTATCCCCAGATCTATACGCTGATAGCTAGGCAATCTACTTATCCTGTCTGAAGGTGTTAAATCTTTTCTATTACTATCTTCTGACAATAGCGATAAGTCTGTATAGGGCCTTCCACTGATATATACATAATTGGCAGAGAAGTCAAATTTACCAACCGATAAGGTATTCACCCATTTTAATTGATGTCTTCTATCATCTTGAGCAGGGAATGCAACCCCTCTGAGAATTTCATCAAAACGCTGCTCTGTTTTGCTCAAAGTATAAGAAATCCAACCCATGTAAGGTTTTTTTTGCACAGTTAGCAGTACATCCATCCCTCTGGAAGTACCTGAACCGGAAAATACCTGATAATTATTCCCAATGGAATTATTAAATTGATTAGCGTTGAAAGGCAAGATGCCTCTAGCATGCTCAACCACGTTAGAGATATTTTTCTGATACAACTCTACGTCTACAGCCCAATCTTTTTGCTGGAAAATAGCTCCGAGCATAATATTCTGTGAGGTCGAAACGGGGAAGCGACGTTCATCACTTAGCCGAATCACACTAAATGACTGTCCAAGGCGATTTTCATGCGTAACTTCTCTCACGAATTGATGATTGATACTATATGCGCCCTTTAACCCGAACCCAGACCCCACATCATAACTCACATTCAATCTGGGGGCGAGGTACGCATCTCCCGTAACTGAATAATGACTTATTCTCATTCCGAGGTCCATAGATAACTTATCCCATCCATTCAAGTGATAGTTTGCAAATCCTGCATTGACCCAAGCTTGACTATTACCCTGAAATACCTCGATGCTATCCTCTTCAAAGTTTAGTTCGCTATGATGTCTGATGATTTCCCATCCCCCCGAAATATGTTGTTGACCTGGAAGATCCCACTTGAGTTGTATCTTTCCTCCTCTATCCTCAATGGAATTATTTCTAATATTTGTCAGATCTACAACCCTTTCAATGGTAGATCTTTCTTGTGATAGAGACGTTGAGATCCTACCTTCTTCCGCGTAATTAGAATAATATCCCAGTATATCCAATTCTAGTGAATGGCTTAGCTTATATTGATAATTGAGAGACAGACCTAGATTATTCCAAGTATCTTCCTGTCGGAATGATTCCTGATTTTTTACGATTTCTCTTTGTTGCCTCAACAACAATTCAAACTCGTTTTCATATGTATTGCTAAAATTATCATAACTATGAAATACGCTGATATCAAGTCCACTTTGGTCATTGGGTTGATACCTGAGCTTTGCATTCATATCATAGAACCTAAAACTGGGTTCTGGCTCAATCCAATCGGGGCGAATGGCAGTATTTGACATTCTGTCTTCAGATAGGTCGAAAAATTTGGTATTTGCTACATTTTGATAGGAAGCACGTCCTCCCAAAAAAATACTGAGTTTATTACCTAATGGAGCTTTTAATGAAAAAGAAGAAGTAAGTAGGTTAACTTCTGTTGTTGCTGTAAACTGTTGGATATTCGATGAAGAATTCATTTTAAGCATCCCTCCCGTTTTACCTCCATAAGCAACTGGAAGTGTATTCTTGTACAAAACTGCTTCTTCCAGATAATCCCCATTGATTGCACTAAAAATCCCATAAAAATGGGAGGCTTTATAAATAGGAATCCCATCGAGGATAATTAAGGTTCCGTCTCCGGTGTCTCCACGAATTTTGATATTGGAATTCAAATCATCACTAGCACTTACCCCAGGTAACAATTGTATGGTTCTCAGTGGATCGTTTAGGAGTAAATTTGAAGCGATATTTCTGGAAAAATTTTTAATACTAATTGAATGTTCGCTAGTATTCAGCGTTAAGCCTGGAGAATAGTCTTTGATATCTATTTGCCCCAGGGAATACGGTTTCTCTATTAATTTAATAATTACGTTGTCTTTACAATCGTAGATTTTTTTACTTGACCTGTGATACCCCAGCATACTAACATATAGTGTTCTATCAGATAATGTTTCCGGGACTGTAAGTGAAAAACTACCTCGTTCATCAGACTGTACGCCGATCCCGAGTGTATCTACATAGATAGATGCATAAGCGATACCCTGCCCCAACTGTTCATCCATAATTTTACCACGTATTTCCATATGAGTGGCATGTACTCCCTTAGTATAATTTTCGGTTTTTCTAAGAAGTACTCTATTACCATCGAGAATCTGATAAGTTATTGGCGTACCTTCCAGTAAGCGAACAAGTAAATCATTTACTGATTCACACTTAATATTACCCGCAACGACCTTCTCATTTGACATAGCTCTCACGGGATATGCAAATTTCAGATCATATGTTTCACTTACCTGTTCTAGGATATCAACTAATCTATTATCCTCTGGAATAGAGAATTCATAGCTATTTTGTGCATGCATGTAATACAAGGATGCAGTAATTGCGTATATCAGGAGTATATACCTTCTGATCATAGGTTAGTAGTCTTCTATCAAGTCCCTATTGCATCTTCGTAATGACAACAGAACTATCCGCATTGTTAATTTGATATTCGAGCTGGTTGGGCCAGCAAATCATATATAGTGTTGAATCCAATACATTTTTTTCAAAATCAATTGTAAATGGAATCTCACGTATCTCTTCTCCGGCACTTATCTCAACGTCATACTGCCTTTCCACCTCATCCAGTATTTCTCCTAGAGGAGTATTTATATAATTATAGGCATTCTGTCTCCAACCCAACTCAACTTCTGATTCAAACTGGGTTTTTGTAAATGTCAAATTTTCATTGAGTCGAACCCCCTCTCCCGGCAATAGTATTTCTTGTGATGTATCATTCGTTTTACTTACTCCTACCTTACCTGTGACACATTTCACTTCAAATTTATTCCCACGCTGATACACATTAAAACTGGTTCCTAAAACAGTAACTATACCCTGAGATGTATTTACAGTAAATTCAGCTCCCTTTTTCACATCAAAAAAAGCTTCTCCAGTCAATGTAATTATCCTTTGTTTATCCCAGGTATTATTGTCCCATGTAATTTCACTCTCAGCGTTGAGTTCTACTTTAGACCCATCCGGTAATAATTGTGTATAATGCGCTCCACGCTGGGTTTTTTTAACGACTTTCTCTGAACCCCAGATATTGATAATCAGTAATATAGCTATTGTAGCGGCGGCGGCAACAGGCAAAATATACCACACGGGATGCGTTTTGCGACGCAGCTCGATAACAGGTGCATGCTCATTCTCTTCCTCCGTTGCCAGGTCAATTTTATTCCACAGCTCATCTTTATCAATACTAATCTTGACAGGGTTCTTAAATGAAAGGGATTGTAAGAGACGTTTAGCAGTTTCTACTTCGGGTCTAAGTTCAGGATTTGCATTGAGCCATTCTTCCCATTGGGAATGATGTGTATCATCACCCATTACCCATTGGATGAACTTTTCATCCGCTGCAAAATCTTCTGCTCGATATGATTTATAACTATCATTCATAGACAACTCATAAGCATAGATATAACTTGTAGTACTTTTTATGTTTAAGTAAGTGGTTAGACAATGACTTTTCAATAAGTGCGGAATTAATTCCGCACTTATTGAGAACTGAATAAACTATAATATAATTTAGTCCATCCACTTACTTAAG
>CAZZEC010000240.1:0-6730 GCA_964652565.1 uncultured Bacteroidia bacterium | reverse complement strand
TTCTTCAAATTGACCTCAGAATGTTCATCTATCTTGCTTGCACATTCAACAATTACCTCATAAAGCTATGGAAAAAAAGGGTTGGGTCATTTTGCTTTTGTTGATAAACTTCATCAACATTATACCTGCACAAACAAATAATAATACGGGTAGCCGAGTCTACATCAGAGGAAGAATCGTATCAGAAACCAATGGAGATCCCTTGGAATATGCTACGGTGCTTCTTGTCAATATTCAGACGGATGAGGCCATCACAGGCACATCTACGGATAAAGCAGGTAGTTTTTCACTCCAAAGTGATACTCGCAAATTTTATATCAAAATTAGTTTTATAGGGTTTGAAACTCAGTCTATTAAAGACTTCATTTTTGAGAATGATGAAGTGGATTTGGGAGTCATAGAACTTGCCGAAAGTACAAGTAGTCTGGATGAGGTAGAAATCCGTGCAGAAAAATCACAAACAGAATTTCAATTGGATAAAAGGGTATTCAATGTAGGTAGAGATCTGAGTAGCAGCGGGGCAAGTGCGCTAGAAGTATTAGACAATGTACCATCAGTCAATGTCAATATTGAAGGAGAGATCAGTCTGAGAGGAAACCAGGGAGTTCAAATACTGATCAATGGAAAACCCTCTGTGTTAGCTGCAGAAGGAGGAAATGCTTTGGGAACGATTACGGCTGACATGATTGACAAAGTAGAAGTGATTACAAACCCTTCTGCTAAATACGAAGCTGAGGGAACATCGGGAATCATCAATATTGTGATCAAAAAAGAAGAACGAAAAGGAATCAATGGTTCTGTCTCATTGAATACAGGTGTACCACATAACCATAGCGTCGGGGTGAGTCTCAATCGAAGAACAGAAAAGTTTAATCTTTTTAGTCAATTGGGTGTGGGATATAGGGAACTTCCCAGCGATATTGAAAACATCAACAGAGATATTGCTAACAATACTACTATCTTTAGTGATGGGGAAGAGTTTAGAAATGAAACATTTTACAACTTGATATTAGGTACTGACTACCAAATTAATAAGTATAATGTAATGACCCTATCAGGGAATTTTGCTTATGAAGTAGAAGATCAACCCTCATTTACTAATTTTAGATTCCAGGACACAACAGGTGCAATCACATCAGAATGGTATCGTGATGAAACTACAGAAGCTACCAATCCCAAATGGCAATATGAGTTTCAATATAAAAGAGATTATCCCGATGATGAAGATCACACGATGCTGTTTAGTGCATTGGGTACCTTCTTTGGTAAAGATCAAAACTCATTCTTCGAAAATGTCAATACATTAGGAGAGTTTATTAATAATAACCAACAAACCCAATCCAATTTTAAAGAAGCGAATTACACCTTCAAGTTCGACTACACCAAACCTTTTAATGATCAATGGACCATGGAAACGGGGGCACAATACGTGATCACCGATGTGAGTAATGATTATGCAGTAATTGATCTCATTGATGGTATATGGATAGAAAATACGGAACTGACAAACGTATTTGATTATGATCAAAAAGTGTTGGGGGTATATGGTACTGGTGCTTATGAAGGAAATAAATTTGGAGTCAAATTAGGACTAAGGGTTGAAAATACAGATTTAAGAACGTTGTTAGTTACGACGAATGAAGCGGAGCAACAACTATTCACGAATCTCTTTCCTTCATTCCACACCTCCTATAAATTTACAGAAACTATTTCGCTACAAGCAGGATATTCCAGACGTGTTTCCAGACCCAGATTATGGGATCTAAATCCTTTTATCAACATTCGCAACAACTTCAGCATCCGTACTGGTAATCCGGAACTACTACCTGAGTTTACAGATTCATATGAGATCACTAGTATTTATGTGCTAAGTAAAGCTTCCATCAACTTTGGTGTATATCATCTATATACTACAGATGTAGTAGAGCGAGTAGCTACCTTCGAAGATAATGTGAGTATTTCTATGCCTATGAACATCGGAACAAATCGAGCAACAGGTATCGAGATAAACGGAAAATATACACCCATAAAATGGCTAACGCTTAATGGGGATTTCAACTTCAATTATTTCAACAGAAAAGGGAGCTTCGGAACAAGATCTTTTGATTTCAATGCAGACCAATGGTTCACTCAAATTACCAGCAAATGGAAGTTACCAGCAGACATAGAACTAGAAGTGAGTGGTAACTATGAATCAGCCTACAGAACCTTTCAGAGAGAGTATGAGGATATACTTTTTGGGAATTTAGGTATCAGAAAAAAAATCTTAAAAGGGAGATTTGTATTAAACGCATCAGTAAGAGACATTTTTGCTTCAAGAATTTCGAAATCAGAACTCTTACAAGATGACTTTTTCTTATACAACCGTAGATTCAGAGGTAGGTTCATTACATTGGGTTTCAGCTATGGATTTGGTAAGGGGGAAGCCATGGAGTACGAAGGAAAAAGACGAAGAGGGGGAAGCGGTGGAAGAACAAGGGGATTTTAATCTACACAAATATTATTCGGGGTAAGAATCATCCAACAGATTTTGTCGGAAAAAATTATGTATGGTCTCTGCTATTATGCGCTGACCTTCAGATGTCATATGTACACCATCTGGTGCTAATTCTCGATAAGTGGGTTTCAGAACGTGATAGATATCTATAAATTTGACCTCTGTTTTTTTAGCAATTTCTTCAAACTGTGGTAACAATGTCTGGACTCGACGGTCTCCACCCTTATACTTTTCTAATACTACTTCATCAGGTCCATAGGGAGGTGGAGAGATTATAACTACTTCTGGTTTGTGGTTTTGTGTGTAAGGGAAATTCTGGACAGACTTAATCAACTTTTCCAGATTTGGACCTATTTCTTCTACTCTCTCATCAAATACCGCTTTACAGTCGTTGGTACCAAGATTGATCAAAATCAGATTCAACGGTTCATTTCCAGATTTTTGAATAGTTTCTGTCAAATATCTATCTATTTGTTTAAGTGTATTCAGCCTTTCTTGTCCATTATTATCAAACCCAATGGTATTTCCAGAAAAAGATACATTATATATGATATCCAAGGGTCTAACTTTTCGCAACTGTTCTACCCATCCGTCTTCGCTTGCTCCATTGGAATCACCAATGGTTAATATTCTCAGATTTTTCTTTACTTCTCCGCAACATGTAACGTGCTCTAATGCGACACCACTCAACATTTCATGCCCCCCCTCAAAAATGGTAAGCGATACATTATCATAGCTTTTAATATAGTGAATATTGCGATCTGATATATATTCATTCATGACAGATTCAGGGTTCATCCTCAGAGTTATAAGTTTTAACGCATCTTGTATGTGTACTAAATCTTTTTCTCTCCCCCCAAGTGAAGCGACTAAATTGTTATACATGTGTATGGATTGTGTAATAGGAACAGAACCTGTATACCCATCGTGAATACCAGCGAACATCTGCAATCTTCCTTTGGGAGTCCTGTCATTAGAATAGGTCATATACAATGGAGATCTCTTCCTGGCTTCATCTGTATCCAGATTTTTCTGACCTGGGGAAATACTTTTTATAATATCCCCTGCATATTTATTCTTCCTTCCCAATGATTCATAATACCAAGACTCAATGTCTGAAATAGGTACCCATGCAGAAAAACTTTTCACTGGAAATGAAGTAGTCATATAACTTATCAGTGTAGCATATCCACCCCCACTGGAACCTATCACGTGTATTTCTCCTTCATTGACATTTCCTTCTTTTACAGCATATGCAATCGCATCTTCTATATCGGAAATCACATATTCACTCCCACATGCTTGAGGAGTATTGTTAGACCCTCTAAAATCAGGATGTATATAATTCCAGTCATTACGTATACATTGCCATACTAACGGATCTCTTTGGCTGTAATCTCCACTCCAAGTGTGTAAGCTGACGATGAGCGGCTGCCGTTGTGAAGAGGTAGAAGCATAAAAATATGCTCTCTGGAGTGAGGAATCTAATGAAGAAGGGAGTTCTACAACACTACATGCGGTAGGCCACTCATCCGACGCTGGATCATCAAATGCGGGAGGATTCTGAGCCATATTCTGAGGTGCTATTCCAGACATTATAGCCATGAGAAATATGTGAATGTACTTCATGAGTAAGGATTTGGGAAGCGTAGTCATCAATTTTTAAGCAACCCTTTTCTCTTTAGCACTACTTCGTAATATCTCACTCCTTTACCGAAGGGATTACCTTTGGCAATTATCACATCTCCTCCTGGATGATAAGCTACCAAAGAAGGGGAACTGGATGTTAACCGATTTTCTTTATAGATTTCAACATCTTTAAGAGGGATGGTCATATCTAATTTCACATCATAAAATGTTTCATTCTCAAAATTAATTCTCGCCAGGTGCTTCATATCTTTAAACTTCGTTTTTTTACCTTTATTAATTGCATAAAAGGTACCTGCTAACAACAATAACAAAACAGCTGAAAATGACAGTAATGACCTCCCTAATGCGGGCTCTTGAGAAAATTGTATCAAACTATTTCCTCCTATAATGATTAAGGCTACAATAAGAATGAATCTAGCAATATATGCCCAATAGGTTCCATAGTCAACAAAGAACCAATTTTGGCCATGCTCAAATATTTCATAACCGTCTGCCTGTGCTAAAGATTTTGGTAAATTAATCAACGCGCTTAATGTTAATTTAGATTTCTGATAAAAAAACTCTACGTCCCTAATACTTCAATAGATCACTTTTTGTTTCTATTTCTAATATACAAGATTTTCCTATCTTACTGGAATGAATCTGGAATGGATCGATCTCCTCATCATTTTCTTATACCTACTCAGTACGGTGTGGATAGGGTTCTGGCTATCCAAAAGAGCAAGTAAAAATATCCAAGGATATTTCCTGGGTGGTAATCAACTCCCATGGTATGTATTGGGACTATCCAATGCCTCAGGAATGTTTGATATTTCTGGTGTCATGTGGACTGTTTCCATTACGTTCGTTTATGGATTAAAAAGTGCCTGGATTCCCTGGCTTTGGCCGGTCTGGAATCAAATTTTTGTCATGATCTTTTTGGCGCAATGGATGAGACGCTCTGAGGTGATGACAGGGGCAGAGTGGATTTCTTTTCGATTTGGGAATAGATTAGGAGGTAAAATGGCCCATGCTATAGTTGTAATCTTTGCGGTACTTACTGTCATTGCATTTATGGGGTATTTTGTGGAAGGGATAGGAAAATTTGCCGCGACATTTCTTCCCTGGGATCTTTCCATATCTTCCTGGGGCATTAGTAGTGAGGATGGATACGCACTACTCATTATTGGCATTACAACCATATATACAGTAAAAGGCGGAATGTTCAGTGTTGTGGGAACCGAAGTGCTACAATTTGTATTAATGACTATCGCAAGTATCGTTATAGGAGTGATTGCATTACGTTCAGTAACCCCTGAACAGGTTACGCAAGTAGTACCTGAAGGATGGAAAGAACTTTGGTTTGGATGGGAACTCGATCTCGATTGGTCAGAATTTATTCCTGCTGTGAACGATAAAATCGAGACTGATGGATATTCCTTATTTGGATTCTTGATGATTCTCATGATTTTTAAAGGTATATGGGCCAGTTTGGCTGGACCGGTACCTAGTTATGATATGCAAAGGGTCTTATCCACCCGTAGTCCTAGTGAAGCTGCCAAAATGGGAGGAATCACTCCCCTCGTATTATTTATACCCAGATATCTGATGATTGGTGGCCTTACTGTGCTAGCGTTGGTCTATTTCTCACCTGAACTGAGACAAATGGGTGAAGCTGTTGATTTCGAACAAATTCTTCCTTTTGCCATTCGTGAATATGTCCCCGTGGGTTTCAGAGGGATTTTATTGGCGGGCTTACTGGCAGCATTTATGGGTACTTACTCTGCATTTCTCAATGCAGGTCCTGCTTATATTGTCAATGATATCTATAAGAAATATATCCGACCGGAAGCTCCTCAAAAAGAGTACGTTCGTTTAAGTTACTTAAGTACTTTTGTAGTTGTGGGGATTGGACTTATTGCAGGATTTGCTGGTGGTACCTTACAAGAAATGACGTTGTGGATCGTTTCGTATTTGTATGGAGGATATGCAGCAGCTAATGCATTAAAATGGATTTGGTGGAGATTCAATGGATATGGATACTTTGTGGGAATGCTGGCTGGATTGATGGGCGTGGTGATCGTACCTTGGATGGTACCAGATAATTGGTCTGCGATAGAAGCTTTTCCCGTCTTATTACTCTTCTCTTTTACAGCTTGTATCATTGCAACTTGGATGACTCATCCGGAAGATGAAGAAGTACTTAAAACATTCTACAAGAAAACGCGTCCCTGGGGATTTTGGAAGCCTATACGTCAACAAGTAGAAACGGAAGACCCATCATTCGTTTCAGACGCCAATCTTGGGAAGGATACGTTCAACGTGATTATTGGAATTAGCTGGCAAATGACCATGGTGATCATTCCTTTATATTTAGTCATACAAGACTGGATATCGTTGGGAATAAGTTTGAGTATATTTGCATTGACGTCTTGGATATTGAAGAAAAATTGGTTTGATAAGTTGAGGGATTGAAATGGACGACAGACGACGGACAACGGACCACAGGAGAGGCAATGGACGACAGACGACGGACAACGGACAACGGACAACGGACAACAGACGACGGACGAGATCGGAAAGCGTCGTGTAGGGAAAGAGTGT
>CAZZEC010000239.1:3990-6852 GCA_964652565.1 uncultured Bacteroidia bacterium | reverse complement strand
GATATAAATTTCTTATGTTTGTAAATGTCGTGCGTCATTTGAAGCAAATATCTATAAATTGTTTTAGAAATTGCAACCTTTTTGACAATTCATACATCTATATAGTAAATCGTAACAACAATCCATAAGATATGAGGCCAATCTATTACGCTTGTATGTGTCTAATTATGCTACTCTTTGTGTCAGGGTGCAATCCTCCATATACTCATGCATATGCTGAAGAGCACGTAACACAATGGGAGAACGCTTCTGCTAGTGAAGAATTGCATAGTACTTATGGAGTTTATTCCAGCGAAGCAGAAGGAACACTTTTTCGTGTTGAGATTCCATTGGGAAAATGGAAGATAGAAATTGTATGGTGATAATTACAGGAAGACTTTACATTGAAAGTCCTCCTGTAAAAATTATTCATTTTAAATTGTGAAATTATTGATCTAATGTTACTGCCCAAAATGCATTTATTTCTTCCTGCGTCATTTTTTTTGCTGGCCTCACGATTCTAAATCCTACAAACGGAGAATCTGTGTTCCACCAAAAGCTTTTGGGTAATTGTGGATCTCTTCGCTTCCAGTCAAGATCTGATTCAATTCTATTCGCACTTCTCAATTCCTCAGGATCATCATCCCACGAACCTCCCCTCACAGTTCTGGGATGCAGTTTAGTAGGTTTTGACCACGGATTTGACGGGAGTGTATCTTCCAGACTAGCAAAATAATCAGCTTGATACTGGTCCAATGTCCACTCAGAAACATTGCCATGCATATCAAATAATCCCCAGGGATTTGGTTTTTTGGTCCCTACTTTATGATACCCTCCATCACTATTCTCGTAATACCAAGCATATTCCTCCAGCATGTCTGCATCATCACCAAAGTGATAAGCTGTCTTGGTGCCTGCCTTGCACGCATATTCCCACTCTGCTTCGGTAGGCAGTCTGTAGAAATTTCCAGTTTTTTCACTTAACCACTTACAAAATACTAAAGCAGCATATTGTGTCATACTCACCGCTGGATAACCATATTTTCCCATGCCAAATGTAGGATCTTCGTAGGGTGGGCTTGGCCGCGTGATGGCATCTACATCATAATCAGAAAATGTACGACTTGTATCGCTATCCTTATCTTTATCCCTGAAGATTTCGTACATGTCAAATGTGACTTCATATGTTCCCATCCAAAATGGTTCAAGCTGGATCTCTTTAGCAGGTAGTTCATCTTCTTCCGCCATGGGAGCATCAGATGTATTCCCCAACATAAATGTACCCCCAGGAACAGGAGAAAGATGAAATACAATATCTGTTCCAGGGATGGTATCTGTATAGGTTTTAAACCAAGAGGTATCCGTATCTACAGCTAAAGGTGCCTGAGCTTTCACATCGATATTTAATATATATAACAAGAAGATCGATGGTAAGATCATCTTCAACAAAGGCAACCTAATGTTAATCATATACATACTTAAATTCGTTTTCTGTAATTATATGTTATTTACGTAATTCTCAATAAGTGCGGAATTAGTTCCGCACTTATTGTCTATCCACTTACACTATATCTCAATTTTCAGTTATCAATGTATAAGATACTGTTATTTCATCCCCCGTTTGTATTTGGCCAAACATGGCAGATGGAGGATCAATCTTAAAATCGGTCATCTTTAACGCACAACTTCCGGTAAATTCATATTTATCGTCTGCATGTTTCTTGCCCTTAACTACCATATCCATAGGCTGAGTTACCCCGGCTATGGTAATATTTCCTCGAGTATTTAATTCGATCATAGACTCAGCTTCGTCAATTTGAGTGACTTCTGCATGAATAAGCTCGTATATAATCTCAGGATGAGATTCCTCCAATAATGCTTTATGCATTTTATTATTCATGACTTCTTTTCCACCATCCAGCTTAATAACAGGGACCTTGAGTGTTACTTTTTCGATAGAAGTACCCTGAGCTGGTAGCCCTGACTCAAGAAAGCCTGCGGTGAGTGTGATTTTTCCTTCGATTTCTGGCACTTCTACTGTCCAGTTGTGAAGGGTAGATGTCCCTTCAATAGAAAAAATACTTTCCTCTGATACCTTTACCAGTTTGTCTTGTGCATGAAGGTGAAGCCCTGTAAATAAGGGAAAGAAACCTAGTATTAATGCAAGGATTCTGTTTTTCATAATGTTAATTTAAAAAAAATGGTTAGTTTTATTCTTAGCAGAACTATATGTTTTATATATCGAATTAAAGAATAGTTACTATTACTATTAAACTCGTAAAATATTAAAAAAATGGGAAACAATTTAGACAAATTACAAATTAACAGGCGGACATTTATCCAGCAATCCTCTGCACTGGGAGCGGGAGTGGTTGCGAGTACACTACCCATCGGAGCGAGTGCTTATGTACATGGGGAGGATGCGATTAAGGTTGCATTGGTTGGATGTGGCGGAAGAGGACGTGGTGCAGCCGTACAAGCATTGAGTACAGCCCAGAATGTTAAGCTGGTTGCTATGGCGGAGGCTTTTAAAGATAGGTTGGATGAAGGGTACAATGCGATCAAGACTGAAATGGGAAATCGCAGCATGGATATGAGTCGACTCGCAGTACCTGAAGATGCTAAATTTGTTGGGTTTGATGCATATAAGCAAGCAATCGACATGGCAGATGTAGTCATTCTTACTACGCCTCCCGGTTTCCGTCCTATCCATTTTGATTATGCCGTAAAAGCTGGCAAGCATATTTTCATGGAAAAACCAGTCGCTACTGATGCACCTGGAATAAGACAAGTATTGGAAACAGCTAAACTCGCCAGAGAGAAAAAACTGAATGTAGTAGTAGGATTACAACGCCACTATCAAACTGTCTATCGCGAGTGGGT
>CAZZEC010000239.1:0-3890 GCA_964652565.1 uncultured Bacteroidia bacterium | reverse complement strand
GCACAAGGAATGGGAGGAAGACAAGTACGTACGAGTAATGAACATGGGGAGATTTTTGACCATCATTTTGTAGAATTCGAGTATGAAAATGGTGCGGTCATCTCTAGTCAGTGTCGCCACATCAAAGGATGTATGAACAGGGTTTCTGAAGCATTTATGGGAACAACTGGAGCAGCTCCTGAGCCTGGCTTACTCAAAACACATTCGGGTTATAAGATTTGGGAACACAGAAAGAAAGATGACCCCAACCCTTATCAAGTGGAACACGATGAGCTGTTTGAGGCAATAGCAAAGGGAGAATATAAATATGATGATACTGAAAATGGTGCTAAAAGTACCATGTCAGCTATATTTGGTCGTATGGCTACTTATTCAGGTCAAATATTGACCTGGGATGAAGCGATCAATTCAGACATTAGTATCATGCCATCTACCTTTGCATGGGATGCTAATCCTCCAATAATGCCTAACGATGATGGGAGCTATCCCGTTCCTGTACCAGGTGTGACTAAGGTGATATAAAGAACATATTTTAAGTAACATATAACATTGGGAAGAAGGTAGAATATTGCCTTCTTCCTAAATCACATGTTTATCAAAGACACTACTTTTACCTTGTAATCTGGAATAAGTCTGAGATTGTGTTTCAGTTGACCATCTCGTAAATTCAAATACTATGACTCGCAAAGAAGCTTTAAAAACATTAGCAGCAGGAACGGCTGCGGTTGCCACTGGCGCTGGAGTGGGATTAAGTTCAGCTCAATCGCAATCATCATCTACTTCGGAAAGTGTTTCAACATCTATGAAAGGAAATATTAATCATTCTGTTTGTCGCTGGTGCTACAGCGATATCGAATTAGAAGACCTGTGTGATTCAGCCAAAGAAATGGGGTTGAAATCTGTAGAATTACTTCAACCTGATGAATGGAAAGTAGCATTGAATAAGGGTCTCGCTTGTGCCATGTCATTTGGTAGCTCATTGGGAATAGAAAATGGATTTAATGATCCCGCTAATCATGCGCAATTACTGAAGGACTATGAGGCTATCATCCCCAGAGCTGCAGATGAAGGGGTAGATCAAATCATTTGCTTTTCTGGAAACCGCAGGGGAATGTCAGATGAAGTGGGACTTGAAAATTGTGCGAAAGGGCTGGAGCCCGTTGTCAAAATGGCGGAAAAATATAATGTACGGATTGTCATGGAATTGCTCAACAGCAAAGTGAATCACAAAGATTACCAATGTGATCATACCCCATGGGGAGTAGCACTTTGCGATAAAGTCGGATCAGATGCATTCAAATTGCTGTATGATATATATCATATGCAAATTATGGAGGGGGATGTGATTCGAACCATTCAGGACTATCATTCATATATTACACATTATCACACGGGTGGAGTACCGGGAAGACATGAAATTGACGAAACACAAGAACTTTACTATCCCGCTATCATGAAAGCCATCGTGGAAACGGGATACACAGGTTTTGTCGGCCAGGAATTTATTCCAGCGGGCGATGACAAACTAGCTGCCCTGAAGGCAGGAGTGGAGATTTGCGATGTATAATCACCGATTCGTCATGCGTTTTGTAATAACTTGTTTTCTTGTGATGTGGAGTGTAGGCTTTTCACTTCTTTCAGCTCAATCACAGAGGTTTGCATTTGAGCACCCACAAATGGGTACGATGTTTAGAATAGTTCTTTATGCAAATGACAGTACAGAAGCCAGGATAGCTGCACATAAAGCTTTCGACCGTATCGATAGCCTCAACCACATTATGAGCGACTACGATCGTGAAAGTGAGCTCAATCACTTATCTGCGACTGCTGGCAAGGATGTATGGGTGACCGTGAGTGAAGATCTTTGGAAAATCCTAAGACTATCAACACAAATATCTTCTCAGTCAGATGGAGCTTTTGATGTAACCGTAGGTCCTATGGTGCAATTGTGGAGAAGGTCCAGAAGAAAAAAACAGCTTCCCTCGAATGAAGCACTAGAAAAGGCAAAAGGAGAAGTAGGCTATTTTTTAATAGATTTTGATACCGCTCATCATACAGTGAAATTGACCACATCGGGCATGAGATTAGACCTGGGGGGAATAGCCAAAGGATATGCAGTGGATGAAGCGCTGCGCGTACTGAAAAATGAGGGTTTCACTAAGGCCCTTGTCGATGGGGGAGGAGATATTGCCATTGGAGATCCACCACCACAACAAGATGGATGGGATGTAGGCATAGAATTGTTGGATTCGAAGAAAATAATATCCAATCGCACCCTTCAATTATCTAATTGTGCTGTTGCCACCTCCGGAGATACCTACCGCTACGTGGAATTGGATGGAGTGAGATACTCACATATCATTGATCCTGCCACAGGTCTTGGTGTAAAAGTGAGACGCAAGGTTACGATCATATCTCATACAGGTGTATTGGCAGATGCTTATGCATCTACTGTCAGTGTATTGGGAATAAAGGGACTGGATATTATTAAGGGGCAGGAAGGGACTGAGGTGTTAATTATAGAAAATATGGATGAACAACTTCATCAAACAGCTACTCCAGATTTTTGGACCTATATTGAATCACAATAACTACAAATACTACTATGAAAAGACGAGAATTCATATCAAAAGGTGTAACGGCTACTGCGTTGGCTTCATCGGGAAGTCTTGCTTTTGCCAAAGCATCTGAAAAAAGGAACACAAAAAAGGCTGAACCTTTTAATCTGAAGTATGCGCCGCACTTAAATATGTTCAAGCATCATGCCGGTGAAGATCCCATTGATCAGTTGACATTTATGGCAGAGCAGGGATTTCGTGCTTTTGAGGATAATGGCATGAAGAGTAGAGATATTGCGCTTCAGACAAAAATGGGGGAGACTATGGAGAAGCTGGGAATTGAAATGGGAGTCTTTGTGGCGCATAAAATATATTGGTCAGAACCTAATCTGGCTGGAGGCAAAGAAGATTTAAGGGAAGAATTCCTGACGCATATTAAGGAATCAGTAGAAGTTGCCAAAAGAGTCAATGCCAAATGGATGACTGTCGTACCGGGATTTGTAGATTTAAGACTTGATATGGGGTATCAGACTGCCAATGTGGTGGAGAGTTTGAAGCGTGCGAGTGAGATTTTAGAACCACATAACCTTACGATGGTGTTGGAACCGTTAAATCCACTAAACCATCCAGGTTTATTCCTTACTAAGATATCTCAGGGATATGAGATTTGTAAAGCTGTGGATTCTCCTGCTTGTAAAATATTAGACGATCTATATCATCAACAGATCACAGAAGGAAACTTAATACCTAATATCGATGCAGCGTATGAAGAAATTGGCTATTTTCAAATAGGAGATAATCCTGGTCGTAATGAGCCTACAACAGGAGAAATCAATTACTTAAATGTATTCAAGCATATTAAGGACAAAGGATACACTGGAATCCTGGGAATGGAACACGGCAATTCTATGCCGGGAAAAGAAGGAGAACAGGCGTTGCTAGATGCATACCGTCAAGTAGATAGTTTTATGTAGGTAGTGTTAAATTGCTGTATGGTGATATTGTTGAATGGTGTCTTGATGTTATTTGATTTGTTATAAAGAATATTGAAATGATGAATAGAAGAAATTTTATAGGAAAAATAGCTACAGGTGCCAGTGTGCTATCTCTTCCTTCTACTACATTGGCTATGGGAGAATTTTTTGAGCCTCCTGCAAAAAAGTTAGGTATAGCATTGGTGGGTCTAGGGTATTACAGTGAATACAAATTAGGACCGGCACTGCTCGAAACGAAGTATTGTGAATTAAAGGGTATTGTTACAGGCACTCCCTCCAAAATCGAAAAATGGCAAAAGAAGTACGGGATCCCTGACCAGAATGTCTACAATTACGA
>CAZZEC010000238.1:0-6941 GCA_964652565.1 uncultured Bacteroidia bacterium | reverse complement strand
TTAATAAAGGTCAAATTTATGAAACTTGCAGGGTAGAGGACCGTTGAAGAGTTGAATTCTCTGTGAAGTTTTAAGACCTATAGACTTAAGTGCTCCTATATTGGCACTGAGTATCCACGCTTCGAACCCTTTGTAATTATTTTTTAGCGTATCACCTATTTGTTGATAAAATCCTTCTATATCTTGTTGGAAGATCCTCTCATCATATGGGGGATTTGTGACGATCATGCCCGCTTTTTCATCCATCGGGTAACTAAAAAAATCGCCTGTTGAGATATGAACATCATCTATCAAATGAGTTCTTTGGATATTTTTGACAGCTTTTTGTACTGCTAATGGATCAATATCTAG
This sequence comes from uncultured Bacteroidia bacterium, assembly GCA_964652565.1. Lineage (GTDB taxonomy): Bacteria > Bacteroidota > Bacteroidia > J057 > J057 > JBCCTX01. The sequence goes on along the minus strand of CAZZEC010000238.1, from coordinate 6,590 downwards.
TCCAATAATGGGACATGAGATAGGTTTGCGTTGCATTCTTGCTTGCTGGAAAATAGAACCCCATAGATTTTTATCAAAATCATGCCAATTCATAAATCCAAATCGCTTGCGTGTGATACCAGGGGGAGAATGTGAAGCGATCATCGCAGCTTCAGCCAATAAGGTTCCAGACCCACACATGGGGTCTAAAAAAGGTTTATTTCCTTTCCATTTTGTGAGTAGGATCATTCCTGCAGCTAATACCTCATTGAGAGGTGCTTGAGTTTGGTTGAGTCTGTATCCGCGCTTATGTAAGGAATCACCAGAACTATCGAGAGAAACTACACATTGGTCATTATTGATATGAACGTGAATTCGAATATCAGGAGACTGAACATTGACGGATGGTCTCCGTTGGTATTTTTTTCGAAACTGATCGACGATTGCATCTTTGGTTTTAAGTGCAATATATTGTGAATGATTAAAATAGGGAGAATTTACTACACTATCTACTGCGAACGTTTGTCGCAGGCTCATATAATCCCACCAAAAGATGCCCTGAATTCCCTTATATAGAGCCTGCTCATTCTTACAACGAAATGAATGTATAGGCATGAGAATCCTTAGGGCAGTACGTATATGGAGATTGGACTTATAGAGAATTTCAAGATCTCCCTCAAAGCTTACGGCACGCTTGTGAGATTGGATGTTGTGGACTCCAATATGGCTAAGTTCCTCAGACAGTACCTTTTCAAGTCCTGCAAGTGTTTTCGCAATGAGCTTCATGTACGGATGTATTCCTCCATATAATGATAAGGTGGAGTAAATGCTCCCCTCCAGAGTATTGTTGCCCCTGCTATTTCTTCTGGGAGACCAGAGGATGAAAGCTGATCTGCATCTGTATCCATGGAAATGATGGTTTGGATAAAAGGTTCAATATCCGTGCTAAATTGAGCGGATGCATCTGCTGAAAATTCACATGGGAGATTGGTAACAGCCATAACTGAAATCCCATCTGCTGAGAAACCCTGAGTTACCTTTTGACTATCAGGATAATAATTAAAAACAGGATCGTCTATCCACGTTTCACGCGAGAATTCGATGGCACCTTCAGGATCGCAGGTAATGTCTCCAATCACCTGCAAAGTTTGGCTTTGGTTGTACCATTCTTTGGCTTGAGCACGGGTAATCAATCGTGGGTATTTAGGAGACCAGATAATGCAGTTCATCCACATGGTACAATAGGGAAATACTTTGTCCAAATTGGACTCGAACTCTTCTGGATGAGCTAAATATTGTTGAAAGTATTCTTGGGTTGTAAGGCTCATTGATTGAATATGACTTCCTGTCTTTGGTCGGAATAGTTCAGGAATATCTGCCACCCATTTATATACAAATTTTCTATTGCCATTGCGATACACTTCAGGTATGTCTTCCAATTTTATTTCTTTGGTTGGGAGGAGATCATATATGGACTGGGCTCCAAAACTGGTTCTTCCATTTCCCAGGAAGGCCGTGATCAAAGGAGGTTGGCTTTGGGGGGTTCCTGTTTTACTGATGTTTTCACCAACTTTACTGATCAGTGCTTTCATCTTCGTCAGGTCGCCACTCACAACAGATTGTGGAATTTCCTGTATAGGAGAAGAAATTCCTTTGAGGTTCCATTTCTTTCCCAAAGTCCAAAGTGAGTCGATCATACCTGCATAACCAGCCATATATGTAAAGGCAGTGATCACCCTTTGTCCTCCAGAATTTTGTATCAATTCATAGTCAATCAGCGTGGCTTTTCGCTCTACAAGGGTTTTCAACAATTCGCGATTTTTAACCTGACCTTTATGGGTATGGGAGAAAAAGAGATACACTTTTTGGGGTTCTATTTCCTCCTTACTGATTTCCTTGAGGCCAAAAATAATGTCAGCCTTACTCAAGTCTTCCTGGATCATGGCACCTGCATCCAGATACTGCTTGTCGCTAAAGGCTCTTTTGTTCTCGCCAGTTACAGGATGAGAAGCAGGTTGAACCATTAAGGTAAAACCTGCCTCAGTAATTTTATTTGCAAGATTAGGGTCTATAGCTACGCGTTGCTCACCTTTTTTATTGAGGTCTTCACGTCGGATGCCTAGCGTATGTTTCATTCTTTTACAGCCTGTAGTGCTGGTTGCTCTTCAACAACGAGGTCAAAAGCTTCCTTTATAATGGCTTCTTGTTCTTTATCATGTTGATGATAGTAACCTGCTGCAGGACTCGGACTGGGTTTTCTGGCTACAACCTCCAGTGTTACTTCGGTTACTACCCTTAGAATATAGCTCCAGGGACCCATGTTTCTGGGTTCTTCCTGAACCCAGCAATATCTTGTATCTTTTGGGTACTTCTCAAATAATTTACGCAATTGGGGAATGGGTAGTGGGTATAGCTGTTCCATACGAACGATAGCTATATCTTTGATTTCCATTTCCTGTTGTTTTTCCAATAGATCATAGTACACTTTACCACTACAAATAAGGACTTTTTTGACCTGATCTGTATTTACATAGGTATCATCGATAATTTCCTCAAAGCGTGTACCTGGAATGAACTCATCCAGGGTACTGACGGCTTTAGGATATCGCAGAAGCTTTTTAGGAGTGAATACTACCAAGGGTATTCTAAACTCTCGGTGTACCTGACGTCTCAGTACATGGAAAAAGTTAGCAGGGGTAGTACAGTTTACTATTTGCATATTTTTCCTTGCACAAAGTTCAAGGTATCTCTCTATGCGTGCAGAAGAGTGTTCTGGCCCCTGGCCTTCATATCCATGAGGAAGCAACTGTATGAGACCACTCATTCTTTGCCACTTGGTCTCAGCACTAGAGATATATTGATCCATTACTATCTGAGCTCCATTGGCAAAGTCTCCAAATTGAGCCTCCCAGATTACAATATTATCTGGGTTGGTGATGGAATATCCGTATTCAAATCCCAGTACACCATATTCTGATAGTAAGGAATTGTAGGCTACAAATGTCTCCTGACCTTCTCTGATATGATTTAAAGGGATATATTCATGCTCAGCATCTTCGCTTATCAGGTAAGAATGACGATGAGAGAAAGTACCTCTTCGTGTATCCTGTCCACTCAGTCTGATAGGTTTGCCTTCGAGTAGAAGTGTACCATAGGCCATTAATTCTCCTAATGCCCAATCCAGCCTATCTTCTTTCACCATGGTCATTCTATCATCAAACAATTTAGCTACCTTTTTGAATGCTTTAAAGTCTTCAGGAATGTGGTGTAACTTTTCTGCTACCTCTAATAACGTATTCTTATCCACCCCCGTATCAGGCGATGGTATGTCAAAATCTTCGTTTTTGACTCGGCGAATCCCATTCCATGTCCCTTTGAGATAAGGAGCCAACTTTAGGTTTTCTGTTTGTCTGGACTCTTCCAGTTCACGCTGAAGCTCTTCTTTGAATTCCTTCTCCATCTCTTTTGCCATATTGGCTTCTACTTCTCCATCGTGCAGTAACTTATCAAAATATATTTCTCTGGGATCGGGATGTTTTTTGATAATTTTATACAGAAGCGGTTGGGTAAATTTCGGTTCATCAGCCTCGTTGTGCCCATGTCTGCGATAACAAAGGAGGTCTATAAAGACATCTTTATTAAATGTTTGGCGGAATTCCACAGCCATTTCAATCGCATAGATCAATGCTTCAACATCATCGCCGTTCACATGGAACACAGGTGATTGAGTAACCTTTGCTATATCAGTACAATAGATGCTAGACCTTGCGTCTAAATAGTTAGTAGTAAATCCAACCTGATTATTGACTACGATATGAATCGTACCACCTGTCTTGTATCCTTCAATTAAGGACATTTGTATCACTTCGTATACGATTCCCTGTGCAGCGATAGCAGCATCACCATGGATCAGAATCGGCGCGAGGCGATTGAAGTTCTTTTCGTATTTCCGGTCAATCTTTGCTCTGGCAGACCCCTGCACAACGGGGTCTACAGCTTCTAGGTGAGAGGGATTCGGCATGAGGCTGAGGTGAACCTTTTTCCCATTCTCGGTAGTCACATCACTGGAAAACCCAAGATGATATTTCACGTCACCCTGAAAAATAGATCTGGCATGTTCCTTTCCCTCAAATTCAGAGAAAATTTCGTCGTATTCCTTATTGAGTATATTTGCCAATACATTGAGGCGACCTCTATGCGCCATTCCAATGACAAACTCTTCAATGCCGAGATCCGCCCCCTTTTCTATAACTGCATCTAAGGCAGGTATGAGTGATTCTGCTCCTTCCAGGGAGAAGCGTTTCTGACCCACGTATTTTACTCCAAGAAACTTTTCGAATATTACAGCTTGGTTGAGCTTATGTAGAATGTGTCGCTTGCGATCGAGATCAAATGAAGGTCTATTCCTTGAAGCTTCCATTTGATCTTTGAGCCAACCTACTGTTTCTGGATTTCGTAAATACATGAATTCCGCTCCAATAGATTCATTATAAGTTTCTTTGAGAAGATTTACAATTTCACGGAGGGTAGCAGCACCTAATCCTACATCACTTCCAGCTTGAAACACAGTATCAAGATCTTCTTCCGATAACCCAAAGTTTTCCAGATCCAACGTAGGAGTATATTTTCTTCGTTCTCTTACGGGATTGGTCTTAGTGAATAAGTGACCACGCGATCTATAGCCATATATGAGGTTCAATACATTGATCTCCTTGGTTGCAACGATTGAATCTACTTGAGGAGACTGAGCTTGCCCTGTTGAATCAAACTGCATTTGAGAAAACTCGTAGCCTTCAAAGAATCTACGCCATTCCGGATCAAGTTGGTCTGGGTTAGATTTGTATTGTTGATATAGATTATCCAGATACTTGGGATCTGCATTACTTATAAATGAGAAATTATCCGACATATTCAAGGACCAAATTTATTGTGATATTTTCTGTTTAATTCATTTAAATTACAAAAAAGCTACCTTATGACCAGATATTTTTGATCAATGGTTAATCTCTCTTTATTAACAGTTGAAGATAATACGATTTTGCATTGACAAGGTTGATGGATCAACTACTGATTGCGAATTTTTGTTATTATTAAATTCTATCACAGTATCTACAGTAATTTAAATATCACGTAGGATTCTTACTTCTTACATTCTTTTTCTCAATTGGAGTCGTCTATTTTTTACGAGATTGTATTTTAGGGTCAAAATGGGTTGGAAGTGCCCCCCTTCAACTCCCCATTTACTAAAACCGAAGGTAGTATAACCCATTCCCGGAAAATAATATGCCAGTAAGTCAGAGCGAGGTGTTGCATATCCAAATTGTATTCCTACATCTAAAAATATTCGTGGTGTAATCCTGCTAACCATTCCTATTGTAGCAGTTACACCGAGCTTTGTATCATTGACTGTGCTAAGCTGAGGATGGCCACCTGATACCCTGGGCACGATCTCTTCCCAATAATGTACATGTGTGATATCAAATGAGATATATGGGAAATCAGAGATTTGAGGACCAGAAAATCTCATTCCCATGGAAATAAAAATTGCTTTATTTTCTGGTTGTAGATAATCTTCTAATGGGGCTATTCGGGGTGTTTCGTTAATTGCTACACTTTGATACCTTCCTCCTGTGGCTAATTGAAAGGATAAGCGTCTATTTATTTGATACTCAAATCTCAATTCAAGCGTATTGACTAACAAAGGGCTAAGATTGATCCCAATGTACGAATTCCGCTGGGCAAAACTCAAAGTAGGTAACAACACACATAACAATAGAATCACCTGATACATGAACCCGCTTTCATTCTTAAACTTTATGAAAGTAAAACTAATAAAAAAAATGAGGTAAATATGGATTCGTGATCTCATCGATTTTGTAAATTGATCCGTTTATGTAACAAAGTGTGGCAAAATTAACTTATTAACTTGCTGCAACAGGCATAGGAAATTACTTTATGACAGAATTGATCATTTGGGGAGGTGTATTTATTATATCTCTCACTGCACTTATTATTTCTGCTGATTTTTTTATACGCGCTGCAGAGAGAGTCGGACTTGGTTTAGGGATTCCAGCTTTTATTGTAGGGGTAACGATTATCGCAGTGGGAACTTCTCTTCCAGAAATGGTAACGAATGTGATAGCTGTGCTCGATGGCTATCCTGAAATCGTACCTGGCAATGTAATTGGTTCCAACATCACAAATGTATGCCTTGTTTTAGGCATTATTGGCATCTTCGCAAAGGAACGGCGACTTGACTTTGATGTCATGCAAGTGGATATACCTATGTTGATAGGAGCAACTACTTTCCTTGCCTTAACATTAATGGATTTACAATTTAGCTTGTTTGAAGCTATTCTGGCACTTGTACTCCTCGGTATTTATCTCGCGTATATTATAGATACTGGTGAAAGCTCAACAGAGGTAGAAGTAGATGGATTGAGTGATGAGGAGTTGAAGAAACTCAAGAAAAAGCTTATTTGGAAGGAACCCGTGATACTTATTATCAGTGCATATGTGATCTATCAGTCTGCGAGTTATAATGTAACTTCTATCAATCATTTGGGTAATCTTTTAGGAGTTCCCAATGAAGTTATCGCACTTACTGCTGT
>CAZZEC010000237.1:0-6944 GCA_964652565.1 uncultured Bacteroidia bacterium | reverse complement strand
TTTTATAAATAATTCATTGTTAGTTAATTATGATTAAAATATTTATATATTGAATGAACTTAAGCTACTGACTGGCAGCTGTTAATGATTTTAGTGCGTTTGCCCTGAAGCATAAGTAACAATCATGAAAAGTATAAATTATACCTAAAAATGTCATACTACCTAGGTATTCCACCCAGCACCCATCCTGGAGGGATTGAACAAACCAACAAATGAGCATATAAAATATTGACGCACCATTCAAACTTGTTCTTATGGAAAAATGGCTTACAGAAATCGATCACATTACAGATGAATTTGTTTCGACATTTGATTCCCTCTCTATGGATCAAATGAATTGGAAACCCAATCCCGATACCTGGAGTATCGCACAAAATATTGATCACCTCATAATAATCAATCAGACCTATTTTCCTGTACTACAGTCTTTGCACGAAGGGACCTATACAGTTTCCTTTCATGCTAAGATGGGATTTGTCGTCAGTTTTTTGGGTAAAACGATATTACAGGCCTCTTCACCTGACAGAAAGCGAAAGATGAAAACATTTAACATTTGGGAACCAGGAACATCGGAGTTTGACGAAGATCTACTCAACAAATTTCAGGAACATCAGCAGCAGCTCAAAGAAGAGATAGAAAACGCCAATGAATTTATTGCTAACGGAACAGTGATTGCCTCTCCAGCCAATCGGAATATTGTGTATAAATTAGAAACGGCATTTGATATTATTGTCTCTCATGAGCGAAGACATTTTGAGCAGGCTAAAGAAGTGTTAGACTTAATCAAATCAGAGAATTGATATACAAATAGTCATATTTATTGGGGATTTTGTAAGAAGCGCCAATTCGCCATCCTAGAGATCGATCCTTGCCATTTATAAGCCAAAGAAAAGCTTTGCAGTCCCTTGGATTTTTTAGCAATTTAAGTACAGGTAATAAGCCCTGTGCATACCTGTATTACTTACCTAAGATTCACCACGAGTTTATGGTTACACGGGAATGTAGGGAGATAATAAGAGCGAGTATCAATTACCCATAGGGTATAATGGGAATAGTTCCTGTTATACAGATATTATAACTCATAATAATTAAAAGCGTAAATTAGAAAAATAATGGAGAAGATTGTTGACATCCAAATTGAAAAACTACCTGAAGGATTTTACTTAGCTACATCGAACAGTATTCAGGGATTAGTTGCTCAAGGTAGAACGTTATCCGAAACCTTAGAAATAGCAAGAGATGTTGTGAAAAAACTTCTAGAAGCCCAGGAAGGAGAAAAATTTCAACACGCTTTTTCTGAACCAGGAGACCATTTTACCTACCCTTTAGTTATTGGAATCTAAAAATAGGGAAGCTGGCGGGGTTTAAATACCGAGAAATTATTAAGCGCCTGAAGATATTTGGATTTACATTTCATAGACAAGCTGCAGGTAGTCATGAGATCTGGTATAATGAATCAACAAAATTGTTTACTACTATTCCTAACCATAAAGGAGATATGTCAGAAGGAACCCTGAGAGCAATTCTTAAACAAGCAGGAATCAGCCCAGATGAATTCCTAAAAAAATAAAAGGCGAATTATAACACAAGCTATATCCCAGCTTTCAGCCGATGTATAGCCTACCGTTGAGTATCCCATTCATATCCAAAAAAATTAATAGGAATGGAATGCGCTATTAACGAAAAATCGTAAAAAGATATTTAATAATATGAACGTGCAACAAATTATTTTTTTCGTCGGTGTATTCACGCTTTTCGCCTGTACTCCAAAGCTATTCGCACAACTCACTGTAATCGATGAAACTGACCAGACCGAGTCCATCGAACAAATCATTGAAATTGATAGCGTCTGGGCAGGCCACCCCGTTGGTTTCTGTCTTTATACTCATGGAAACAGACAATACATTGCCTACTACAATGCTGACCGTAACATGGTAGTTGGACAAAGAAATCTCGATGAGGAACACTTTGAGTTATATGTAATGCCTCCGACCAGGCGCGAAACTGCTGGCGGGACAAGTACCGTTTTGGGATGGGACAGTCACAATTACGTCACGATGGGAATTGATAAAGATGGGTTCATTCATCTATCCGGGAACATGCATGTGGATCCGATTACCTATTTCAAGAGCAAACGTGCCAACGATATTACTACGCTCGTTCAGGAAATGGAGTTGATTGGGGTCAATGAGAAAAAATGTACCTATCCTCATTTTATGCTTACAAAAGATGGCGAGTTACTGTTTCATTATCGTGATGGCAGCAGTGGAAATGGTAACGAGATTTATAATATCTATTCATGCGAAAGTAAAACCTGGTCTAGAATGCTGGATGTTCCCTTAACAGACGGACAGGGGTTGATGAATGCATACCAATCACAACCAACTATGCTGAAGGATGGTTGGTATCATGTGTATTGGGTTTGGCGCGATACTCCAGATTGTGAAACGAATCATGATCTATCGTACATGAAGAGCCCGGACTTGAACAACTGGTTTGATGCTTTTGGGGGAAAAGTTGAATTACCTGCCACGCTGGATAATAAGTCACTAATTGTTGATCCAATTCCTGTAAACGGAGGAATCATAAATTTAGCAGCAAAACTCTGTTTGGATGAAAATAACAATCCTGTATTTGTCTATCATAAATATGGTCCTGTTGGAAATCTTCAGTTATACACAGCCTACATAAATGATGAAAAATGGGTCCATAAGCAAGTAACGGATTGGGATTATCGCTGGGAGTTTTCAGGAAGGGGAAGTATCAATAGAGAATTTGTATTAAAAGGTTTCAGAAAGAGAAAGGACGGCTATTACGAGATTGATTATTGGCACATCAAACACGGAATCGGTACCATTTTACTGAACAATACATTTGAAAATATTGGGAAGGTATTGAAACCAGCATCATTTAGTTCAAACTTGGGAATTGAAGGAGATTTTCCTGGGTTACAGGTCAAAACCAGTGGAGATTTGGGACAACCCAATGAGAAAAACTTCAGATATGTTCTCAAATGGGAAACCCTCAAAAATAACAGAGATCGGCCTCGCTTAAAACCCTGGCCCGACCCAAGCCGGCTGATTTTGTATAAGATAAAGAAAGCTAAATAACGTGAATGTTGGAATGGGATGAATTATTTTTCTTTGCATGAAAGAACCTCATAATGTAAACCTCAATTGTGAGGTTCTTCCAAAAACTAATTTCAAGTACTTTGCAACTGTACGTATAACTGAAATAAGGTTTCCCTATGGTATAGCTCTACAAACTTTCCGTTTTCCACATACAAAATATCATGAACTAAGCGGCTACAGAAACAAAATTCCCAACTAGAGAGTACAATCAAATTCAATTTGCTCAGAAATGGCATTCACCGAAAGGATAGTTTTATATTTTGTTAATATAATACTTCATTAGAGTGTGGAATGAATGTTTACGCTGCGTTGCTTAAACATCTGACGTATCATCTGTCTTATTTCCTAATGAAACGTTTTGTCCACGTTTGCTTTCTCGCATCAGTAACAGAGAGATAATAACCCCCTTTACTCAAATGTCCTGTTTCGATTTCCAGAAATTCATTTTTCAGTACACCGTCTATTACCAATCTACCAGATAGGTCAAAGATTCGATAAGATATCGGTAGCTTTGGTGTAATGTTATCAAACCATAGGAACAATCGGTTTTCGGTCGGGTTAGGAAGAATATTAACACTTTCCTCCATTTGTATACCATTCAAAGTAGATGTTATAGTATTCTTGAATTTAATGACGCTAACCGAAGAGGAATAAGATGCGTTCTCGGTCTGACCAAAGGCGAAATAATCTCCCCCTTCAGTATATACAACATTTCTCAGATAACTGAACATTTCAAAATTATAGCTATTGTCTATGTTCCCTGTTGAATCGAAGATCACAGGTGGAGAAACTCCCTCCCCGTCAACCGTTCCAAAGAATCCATCTATATACAAACGGTCCTCAGGTAATACAACCATTGAATAATATCCAATTGAATTGACGTTTGGTTTTGGACCAAGAGTTACAATATTAAAATCCAATAAGCTTACGGGAATTCCATTTGCCTTCAATTTATAAAGCAGAAATCTCGAGTAGGGCCTATTGTCGTCTGTTTTAATATCTAATGCATATAGTTTGCCATTTGATATTTTTCTGATTCCAGTTAGAGCATCTCCTCCCACAGTAGTGACAAAATCAAAGTCTACCTGATCTTCTCGATCCAACTGAATGAGGCCAGTTGTAGAATATCCATCGTAAAAGAGTCGCCCCCCACTAAGGATCACGTTACCATTATCCTGAACTATTACCTCTCTAATTGAAGTAACCTCCCCATTATCTTGGGTGATTTTCGAGAGAAAGCTTGTGTCTAACCTCCCTAAGGGGTCCAATCTTACCGTTGGTATATAATTATTTCCAGAACTAAAACTACCACTCAAATAGATCCGACCAGATTGATCGACTGCGTTTACTATTTGTTGAAAGCTCGAAGAGGATAGGTTCGTACCCTGATCATCAAATCCACTTGCTAATACTTCTCCGGACTGACTAAGATAGGTAAGTCCATTGACTGAACTTACACTATCCTCTCCATTCCAGAATGAAGCTCCCACCACAATCCGCTGATCGCTCATCGAATGTAGACTATAAACCTGGTAATTTGGATGCAAATTCGGTCTAAAAGATGGATCATGGCTTCCATCAGGTTGTAATTTGGCAAGATTATATTGTAGCGAAGTATCTACGTAGTCAAAGAAGCCACCGACTACGAGACTCCGGTCTTCTTGTTCTATTAGCGCATGTACGATCCCAGAACTCTGAAAGACTGGATTAAATTGAGGGTCTCTGGTAAACGTCTCAGGTAACAGTCTGATCAATCCGGAAGCCTCCTTTCCATTAAATTTGCTGTACCGTCCTCCAACTAGAATTGAACCATCTCTTAGTTCTAGGGCAATGTGAGTGACCCCAAAGAAACCTTGTCCAGCGGTTAAAGTGTCTATGTTATTATTATTAGCAGCCAGTCTAAAGATTGAATTTTGGGGATATTGTCCTGTATTACCATATGGGTTATTATCTGCTACTGATCCAATTATTAGCTGGTCGTCTTTCAATGTCGAAATAGCTTGATGGAAGATTGGTAATGATAAAACATCTTTTTGTTCCTCTCCATCTCGATTGATATTGAAGAGAATATCAAATTCACGAGACCCAAAGTAAATACTGTTTTCGTTTTGATAATACAGTTGATCTACAGAATTAGATTTACCAAGCCCTGATAATCTTAACCTAAAAGATTCGTCAAGGGTACCGTTGGCTTCAAGTCGCATCAGTCTACGAAATTCAAAAGGGTCTATGGAGCTATTATTCTTTTCACTTCCAACCAACAATTTACCATCGAGAAGTTCCAACAATGCTTTAATCTGGCCTGGAGTATCCTCAAATATGAAGGACTCATCCTTTTGACCATTCCAATCCATTTTGACTAAAAAGGATCGATTTTCATCATTTACACCTGCAATTAATATCTGGTTATCCCGAGTAAGAAGTATTTGGGTTACAAGCTCAAAATCATCGTAAGGAATCTGAAATGCTCTTAATAAGTTCCCATTTTCATCCAGAGAAATCACTGGACTGACTGGTTCCCCTCCATATTGAAGATTAAATCCTCTTAACAACAGTCTGCCACTTTGATCCTGGGCTGTCAATACTTGACGGATATCTCCTGCAATCTTTTCCTGCGACTGAAAAGAGGCATCTAGAGTACCATCTGCATTAAGTCGATCAAGCGAGCCAGACCACTGGAAGTTTACTTTAATGAAATTCCCTCCAACCAAAATCTGCCCATTTTGAAGCTCAATCAGAGAACTAACTATGCCTGCTTTAAGTAAGCTCGCCTTAAATGAAGAATCTTGAATTTGTGAAAAAGTCGTAAAGTAACTAAAAAGAAAACAAAAGAAGGGATATACAATTTTCATGAAATTTGGGGTTTGAAAAAACAAATTAAGCCATTTGATACAAATTTTAGCGAAGTGAGAGTCAATGAAGGTAGATATTTAAGCGGAAATTACCTCTCACTTCGATTAGTCATGTGTCTATAAATTTCCTCTAATCTTTGGCGATATGAGGCATAGGCTTGATCATTGTCGCGTCTGTGATGTCGTTGATTTTTTTCTCTGGCCCATAACTGATGTATTTCATTTGTCAATCCATTTCCCATATACCAATGCTGGAACATACCTTCTTCGACAGGTTGTCTATTGAGGAGATGCTCTCTTACATATCTCACATTCCCTATGATATTTCGGGGTAACCAATTGTTGATGATATCTGTCTCATCAAGGACGTGTAGAGCTTCGTGTTCCATAACCACCTGAAAATATTGCCTTCCGAATGGTGGGTTGGTTGAAGGATTGTAATCGCTTCGTAAATAAAGCGTTAGTCTGAGCGTTAAATAAATAGGACCTTGAACAAATACCCTTCTGCTCCTTCTATCTCCATCTGTTCTCCATTGCTGAGATATATTTTCAAAATCTATAGAAAGTTCTGATTTGAGACAGGCTCCTACTGTTCCTACATTTGCACCCACTCCCCTGTAAGGACAACGTTGGTAGAGTTCAGATGCATTCAGAAAGGTTGGGAAAGGCATGATATCTAATCCTTGAGGAAGCTGAATATTGTATAAAGAAGTGGGGGTAAGTAAGTCGTTCATAAATTGAACTCTCCCAACAAAAGGATTATTAATTGACATGACGAGGTTTATTAATAGGTTAAGCCCATTATCTTATTTCCTAGATTCTAATGGAAATAATGTATAGTTAACATTCCATCTAAGCTATGTTAAAATATCAGTAATTAATTTAATTTATGTAAATTTATTTTTTATAAGTAGTACGACATATTTAGATATGCATAACTCAATTTCCTCCCTGCAGGGCT
>CAZZEC010000236.1:1882-6958 GCA_964652565.1 uncultured Bacteroidia bacterium | reverse complement strand
GATGGGTGCTGGGTGGAATACTACGGCTATTCTTGGTTTAACCCTTTCAGGGTTTCTGAAACTCCGAAGGAGTTAAACCAGGAATAGGACCGGATAATGAACCATCTGTTCTATCCGGTCGAGTACACCCAAATTTCTATCTGAAAGTATTACCTAATATTGTCGCACTACTTATCCACTTAATAAATAATTGGATTTAATGTATAGTTATATTGGAAAGTATGGGATATATCTTATACAGAAATAAAAAACCCAATGTAGGTCATATTCTACATTGGGTTCTGTAAGGGAAAAAATCGGTTAATTTATTTTTCTCTAATTACTACGTCTCCATATCTCGTAACAACTGTAATTTTTCCTTTGGAAGCAGAGCCAACGTTTCCAATAATCTTCTGGGAAGCATTGTCTTTAATCCTCTGTCTAATAGACACTTTACTTGGATAACTCAAATCTCCATATCGAGTGGATAAATCTACCTCATAACTCGAATTTCTATCGACACCTATAGATATGTCAGTATATTCTCCTTCTACAGACAGGATACTAAACTGAGTGCCCAGTAAATCCAATTTAAAGTTGCCATATTCCATATTTACTTTTCCCAGGTCAACTAACTCGTTTAATCGGATATCTGTATGTCTTTCCACTAACCCTAAAAAGTTTACTTTTCCTACCCTAAGGGTATTGTATTTACTTTCAGATAACAGCGTATCAGCAGTACCAATATCAAAGGTAGAATATTTACTGGCTAATCTCAGCGTTTTCGACTGATCTATGTTGATGGAAGAGTATTTTACATCCATCTCTGCATTTCCGAGACTTTCGAGTGTTCCTTTAGAATACCCCAGATCCATAAACACATTGCCGCTGAGGTCGTTAGCCTGAATATTGCCATATTTCAACCATATTTTTGCTTCTCCACTTACATTACCGAGAAATACATCTCCGTATTTATCATATACCTGAAGGTTGGCAGTGCTAGGTACGGTAAGTGTATATTTAATGAGAAAGTCTTCCAGATTTGCTTTCTCGCCGTTGTTAAATTTTACTCTTACTCTGGAGCCCCGGCTGTTTGACATGCTATTCCATTGAGAGATAACATCATCTAAATTGCTCATGACAGAGACTTTTTCCTGTGTACCCTCAATATCGACTTTCACTTGCTCCAACATAAGGTCTACATCATCTGTACTTTGTCCTTTCACATATACTTCGACATGTACTTCTACGGCTGAATTATCCCAGGATTCTATATGTATGTCTCCGTATTTTGCATGGGTTTCTACCCATACGTCAGCGTTAACGTCAAACGTAGCATCCTGGGTTACTGTACGTTCTTGAGCAAGCAGGATGCCTACCTGCACGATCATTGCTATAACTATTATTTTTTTCATCTCACTGTCTTTAGACTATTAATTGCGGTTAATAATTGTGGTTGTCTTTTGTATTTGATCGAAATATCACATTCTGGCAACAGGAATTTCTTGTTCTTTATATTGCTCTATTTGATGGAGCAAATCTTGTAAAATTTTAATCTTCAGTTCATACGTAGCGATCATACCATTGATCAGTTTTTCATTATATCCATCTTCATAGATATCTTTTTTCAATTCGACATAGGAATCGTCAGCATGTTTAATTTCCTGGAGAAATTCATCTGCAAAATTGAAATCCCTTAAATCGTATTGATCAATAGCTTCAAGTTGCTGTTGAACTTTCATGCTGTAATAGGTTTCTACTTCAGCAAACTCTGGATGATAATCTAACGGCCGTTCATTGAATGGCTGTTCAGTAAGATGTCCCGCAATATTTAACGGCTTTTCCCAGGGTTTTTGTGCAAAAATCACGTAGCATATACCCACTGTGATGAGTACAATAGCTGCCATTTTCCAATAAGGATATTTAGCAAAAAAGTGTTTGCTTAATTTACCCTTTTCTTCCGTAGCAAGCTCCATTTCGATTTGATCCCATATTTTGGGACCTGGAGCTTCCACATCCAGGTCATCCCGGTGTGTTTGAATGTAATGTTCCAATTCTTTCCATTTCATCGCTAATGTCTTGAATTTAGTGCAAGCTTTTGCCTTAAAAGTTTTTTGGCCCTGTGGTACTGAGATTTTGCTGTCGAAACTGATATATCAAGGATTTGACTAATTTCCTTATGATCATATCCTTCAAGAAGGTATAGTGTGAAGACGACCCTACACCCTTCTGGCAGACCTTTGATCGCGTGATGGATCTCCGCCATGCTAATGGGTAATTCATCTAAATGGGTTTCTTCATACACTGGTTCGACAGTCTGGTCTTCAAGCGATTCAAACTCAATTTTTTGTTTTTTGAGATGACTCAGACACTTATTTATCACAATACGCTTTAACCAGGCTCCAAATGATGCCCTGCCTTCAAATGTATGCAGTTTTCTGAATGCGCTGATGAAGGCTTCTTGCAGCGCATCCTCTGCCAAAGAACGTTCTCCCAGCATACGAATACATATATTAAACATCGCTTTTGAATACAGATTGTATAAGCGATGTTGAGCTTGTCGATCCCCCATCTTACAAGCTTCTATGATCTCAATATGCCGATTTACATAAGTAGTGTTCAAATGATAGTCCTGCTTAATAAATGCTTTAACGATCAAATACACTTAAATGACATATGAGAGAACGAAAGGTTGGAAAGAGAAAGAAAAAAATATCACCACGCAAACGCGTTGTTCAAGATACGATCAAAAAGAATATTCAGTGCTTCTATGTCACCATTAAGTTTGTGAAGTTCGACTGAGAAAAATACCTGATTAATTTCGCCATTGGTGAAGTTGGTGGTAGCTGCAATGGTATTGGGACCGACCCATCCTCCAGCGGCGATCAATTGCACATCATACAGGATATTCTCCGGATTTTTGGGATAAAATGGATCTGCTCCTGTAATGAAAGACCCACTCTGCAGTATGGGATAATCAAGGTTTTGTGGAGGAATGGCTAGGCTGTCAGTAGGTATTCTGGCTTGACCTGAAGACGTGGAAAAGCTATCAATGGGTGAATAATCTTGTATCGTAGTTTGGTTAGCTGTTTCGGGATCTGTAAATGGGGCTGCAAACTTAGCTGTAATAAATATTTTTCCACCTTGGTTGAGGAATTTCTGTATGGGACTAGAAGCTGCTTCCAGATACATTTGTAAGCCCTGGTCTTGGGGTAATGCGTCATCTGAATACCAAAATACCTTGTCGTACAACTGTAGAAAAAGCAAGAAAGTTGGATCCCAAAACGGAGGAGGTTGTGATATCAGGTCGAAGTAGTCATATCCCGGGTAGGTATTATTGAGAATAGGAAGATATACCTCATCTACATCACTTGTCCCATGAGAATCGATTACCAGCAAGTCACTGTTCTGAGACCTGATAAAAAATAGATTGGAAGTATCAATGATACTTTCAGCACCTGCGATGTCTCTGGCTTTAATCATTAATCTATTGTTTGCATCTATAATCATACCTTCGATAGGAGTAGCAAGTGGTGTACTTGATGCGCCGGGATAGAGGAATACGGGCTGGGCACCTGAGGTCTCTGGATCTGATGGGACAAATGTTAACAGTGTCTGATTGGAGGATAAAGGATACCATGGACCTTCATTGACTTTGATAAATATAGAGTCCAACGTTTCATTTCCATCAGTATCTTCCACATTCCACAATGTTGAAAACACGACTGATACAGTGTCTGGAATACGCTTGGTTGAATCGAGCGAAATAGTGGGCGGGGTATTTTTGATGGGAATATCTAACAATGCAGGCGTTGGATCTTGCAGAGAAAGATTATCTATGGCTCGAACATGGAACGGAATGGTGGCTCTGTCATTCCCGGCAGGAATTACAAATCTGAAAACACTATCTTGGTTTCGGGTAAATGACCAGGTTGTACCATCAAGTGAAATCTCGTATCCTACCACATATCCATCCTGATCCTCTCCAGACCAGTGTAATCTTACGACACTGTTGAGTTGATTTTGTTCATCCAGATTGATTTCTTCCAGAAAAATTTGCGTATCAGGAGGAATATTTTCCTTGAGTGTTCCTTCATCGCAACCGGAACAAATAAATAAAGTGATAAATACTTGAGAGAGTATTGATGCTGTAGTAAGTACCGGTCTGATCATGTTTGAATCTTATCGATAATCTGATGCGAATATACTGATTGCTATATTTTACTACGTTATGAAATCTCAAATTCTTTGGTTACAATTCTCGGAATGTTAAATAATCTGAGGCCTTCCCTTCATACATAGAGAAGACCTCATGATCATATCACTCTACATGATAGAGTGGGTTCCATTTACTTCCAACAGTTGGGGATCATTCTAGCGAATGATCAAAATCTTCTCGCGTTTCACAATTACTCCCTCTGCTTCTACTACTACGATATAAGTACCCACCTGTAGGTCTCTTATATTCATATTCACTGTACCTCGTACCATGCTATACTGATGAGCAGAGACGGTTCTGCCTGCAAGATCGTAAAGATTAATGCGAGTATCTACCAGTTGAGGGAAATCAACTTCGAGTGTCAACTCATCTTGTACGGGATTGGGATATACATTGACTAAACTGGACTTAAGGTCATCTTCCAGATCGGTAGGAACGCCTGATAAACATCCCCCGCGGAAGTTTTCCATGTCATCATTGTTTCTAGGCAACAATTTGAAATTGCCAAAGCTATAGTACATAATTCCTGTAATAGTGGTCAGGGTATCTCTATAATCGACTACACATGCATCAACATTCAAAATACCTGCGTCACCAATCCACAGAGAATCATTGATAAAAGAGAAATTAAGTGATCCAAAAGCATTTCTACCATCATTTCTACCTGCCAGCACACGTGCTCCAGTAGCAGGATCTAATGTATCCGCACCCACACGATATTCTCCAAAATTGCTGGTACCATCAGCATTTTGCTCAACGACAAAGAGATCTTGTGTAGAATCGGGATTGGCAAGCTGTATTAACATTCCTTCATACAACTCATTCGTTTCAAAGTCATATTCTGTAAAGATAGCTGGATCTAATACCAAAGGTTCGAT
>CAZZEC010000236.1:0-1782 GCA_964652565.1 uncultured Bacteroidia bacterium | reverse complement strand
ACATAATCCTCTTCTGTAAAAGGAAACAGTTCATATCCTCTTCCGTTATCACCAAAACACCCATTTGCGCTGTGTACAATAACTCCACGAAGGGTATCGTATACTGTACCTACGTTGGGTGGTACGAATGTACCTCCATTTCCTGGTAAACGTTGTACCAAAAATCGATCAGAAACATTCATCAAATTCCCCGCTTCATCTGATACAATAAAACTCACCCTACTTCCTCCTGAGAAAAAGGCGACAGATTCTACTGTCAGGTCATACATCTCAACATATACTCCTTCCCACTGTTCACCCGTCTCAGGTATGTTTGTTTGTGTGTTGTCATTGAGGTCGCTAAGTGCTACAGGTGTTGTAAAAACAGGTTTACCACTGCCAAGCACTTCTATTTCCAGTGGGGCAATTTCAGATTCTCTTCCAAAGCGCAGGATAAGCCCCGTAATTCTGATGGAGTCTCCAGCGATTAAATCTTTCACATCTGTTCCAGGAACGGGACTTTCTACATCGTTGGTAACAAAGACATCTAGTCCTGAAAATGCCCCGGTGCTGTCTTGTATCCAAACGTTTCCAGCAGTGATTTGAGCAAGGTTGCCATCCATAACTACTGTAGCAAACACGGTTACTGTGTCTCCTAAAAATAAGGAAGAATCTTCACAAGCTGCTAATGCTTCGTCAGATACAGTCTGGATTTCCTGTATCGTGACCACAGGAAATTCCTGGGCATGTAAAAAGGATGTTAATAATACAAATAAGTAAGATAAAAGTACTTTTCTCATGGTTTGAGTATTGATTTGATTTAATTATTAATATTTAGGAGTTTAAAAACGCAATTATACGTGTAAGAATTGTGAGTAAATGCAATTTATTTCCAAAAGTCGTATGGAAGAAAAAAGGCCTTGCAAAAACAATAATTTATTTTATGATCACAAACTTTCCTCTACGTTTATCTCCCGTATCGTGATCAATGACAACGAAAAGATAAAGTCCCCTTGCAATTATTTGATTGTCTCTGGACAATAAGTCCCAGGCGTGCTCACCCCCAGAGAATACGGTATTTTCCGTGTCTGAATAGGTATCAAACCATCGAATATCATCTCCTGAATATGTTTCGCTATGTTGGAACACATCCACTAAATCACCTGCTAAGGTGTAGATTCTCACTTCACAGTTTTTAGGTAAATTGGCGAATATCAATTTCCGATCTTCTTCAAACGTACTATTTCCTTCCCAACCAGCTCTGGCATAATAGGGATTGGGATACACAAAGGGATCACCTTGCCCAAAGCTAGTATTGGTGGGCTTACCGGCAAATACCCGTTTAAGAGAAGCTAGTGGTGCTGATTCCAGAGATTCCAGGTTGTTTATTTCATCCCCTGTATCAAAGGCGGTAAGCGCAACCACATGTTGCCATCCGTTGGCAATATTTTCAAAGACGTACTTGTAGTTATAAGAGATCGTATCTCCTTCAAAGGTTATGGGGTCTTCCAGTTTTATATTATCATAGCCAGTATCAAAGAACAAGCCATTTCCTGCATTATCCCATGCACCGATGAGTTCTAAGTCCTGAAGAATGTCTTGCGTATTCTGAACATCAAATCCTACTGCAGTCTTATATAGCCGATACCCTTCAAAGTCCTGAAGTTGTGAGATAGGATCTACTGAAGATTCAGCATTATTGGCCCAGTATACCTCTATTTGATTATCGTTTGGGATCACCCTTATTTTGGGAATATCAGGTGGGGTAGGGAGAATGAAACGAGTAATTCGCCCATCTTCATC
>CAZZEC010000235.1:1389-7059 GCA_964652565.1 uncultured Bacteroidia bacterium | reverse complement strand
TTAATGATTTTAGTGCGTTTGCCCTGGATAATGTTTGTTAATGAAAAACTGTTTGAATATGCTTCTTAGGAAAGAATTACAATTATTTTTGGTAGGGATATTTTTACTACCTGTTTCTGCAATCTGTCAGGAGAAAGTAGACTGGGAGCTCCTCGCCAAAGTGAAATACGATTATTCTTATAACGAAACCTTTAATCAGTGGATAGGGACCCCATCTTTTGATCCTGCGCTGAAAAAACTGGATGGTAAAGAAATAGAAATCAGCGGGTATATCTTACCTATGGATGTTGAAGGAGATTATTATGTCCTTTCTGCTTTCCCATATGTTAGCTGCTTTTTTTGCGGGGGTGCAGGAATGGAATCCGTAATGGAACTTAAACTTAAGGGCAATCAAGGCAAATTTGGAATGGATGAACATCGAACTTTTAAAGGAACCTTTAGGCTCAATGAAAAGGATTTTGAACTAACATATACCCTGGAAAGCGCAGAAGCAATTGGCAGATAAGGTATCGCATTGAATAGGGAGTCTCGTTATACAATCTGACGTTTCCAGATAGAAATAATATATTATGTCAGGAATCAACTATTTATCAGTTGAAAACATATCTAAGTCCTATGGATTGAAAACGCTATTTGAGGGGTTGTCATTTGGAATAGAACAAGGCCAAAAAATTGCTTTAATAGGGTTAAATGGATCTGGTAAATCAACGTTGCTCAAGGTGTTATCTGGAGAAGAGCAGCCTGACTCAGGCCGTTTGAGCTACAGAAATGGCATAACCATCAGTTTTTTGAAACAAGATCCCACATTTGATGCCGGCAAAACAGTAGGTGATATAGTGTTTGATGCTGAGCATCCAACACAGCGGTTGATCCGGCAATATGAAAGCTTGTTAAAACGCCTGGCTGAAGAACCTGAAATTCAAGACCAATTAGACCGAGTTACCGCTCAGATGGAAGCCACCAACGCTTGGGAATATGAACTCAAAATTAAACAAGTGTTGTCCAAACTGGGTATCAACGACCTGGAAACCGAAATACAACACCTTTCAGGAGGTCAACAAAAGAGAGTTGCTATTGCACAAGCGTTGATCCAGGAACCCGAACTAATTATTATGGATGAGCCTACTAACCATCTTGACCTTGCTTCCATTGAGTGGTTGGAAAAGGTGCTCTCATCTAGCAAGCAAAGTATTTTACTGGTAACTCACGATAGATATTTCCTGGATAGTATTACAGATGAAATTCTGGAATTAGACAAGGGAAAACTTTTTTCCTATAAAGGCAATTATGCCTATTATCTTACCAAAAAATCTGAAAGGACACAGGCCTTGGAAACTCAGGTTGAACGGGCGAAAAGTCTATTCGCCAAAGAGTTAGAATGGCTAAGAAGGTCTCCTAAGGCAAGAGGTACTAAAGCCAAAGCACGTATCGATGCTGCGAATGAACTAGAATCCAAGTCTCAAATTTCTACTGATGATAAAACCGTCAATCTCAGAATGAAAGGAAGAAGAATTGGTGGAAAGGTGTTGGAGATAAAAAAACTGAGGAAATCCTTTGGGGATCTCACCATATTGGATGACTTTACCTACACATTTAATCGTAGAGATCGGATAGGTATTGTGGGGCCAAATGGAGTAGGAAAAACATCATTTATTAATATGTTGATTGGAGAGTTAGAGCCCGATTCTGGAAAAGTGAGAAAAGGAGAAACCATCTATTTTGGACATTACAAGCAATCGGGGCTTAGTTTCAAACCTGATCAAAAAGTTATAGACGTCGTCAGAGAAGTAGCTGAAGTAATCGAACTCAGTAAAAGTGAAAAGATATCAGCTCCACAATTGCTAGAGCACTTTCTTTTTCCCTATGATATGCATTACGCAAAGGTAGAAACACTAAGTGGTGGTGAAAAACGGAGACTACATCTCTTACGCATTCTCATGACTAATCCTAATTTCTTGATTCTAGATGAGCCAACCAATGACTTAGACCTTATAACCTTGAGAAAATTAGAAGAATTTCTCGCAGAATTTGACGGATGTCTCTTGGTAGTAAGCCACGATCGATATTTCATGGATCGCTTGATAGATCACCTTTTTATTTTTGAAGGAGAAGGCAAGGTCAAAGATTTTCCTGGAAGCTATTCTCAGTATAGACAATGGAAAACTCAGCAAGAAGCTCTATCTGATCAAACACAAACACAGACACAGACAGTTTCACCGTCAAAATCAAACTCTAAAGAAAAAGGCAAATCCAAATTATCTTTTAACGAAAAAAGAGAATTCGAACAGCTTGAAAATGAAATCGCTCGATTAGAAGAAGAAAAAGCCAAAGTTTTGCAGGGAATGAATCATGGAGAAAATGATTATAAGAAAATCGCGGAACTGTCTGAGAAATTGGAATCCATAGAATCCAGTCTATCTGAAAAATCCGACAGATGGCTTGAACTCGCTGAATTCGTAGAATAAAGCGTGAAATTGTTATATCATTGCAAAAACATTCTCATTCTGAATTAACGTTACGCAATAAAGAAACTGACCTACATGACTAAAAAAACCATCGCTGAAACCTACACGCTCAAAACCGAAATGGTCCTTCCCAATGATACCAATAATTTAGGGAACCTAATGGGTGGGAAGCTCTTACAGTGGATGGATGTAAATGCAGCTATATCCGCGATGAGAGCTACTCAGCGAACAGTAGTAACGGTTGCAGTAGATTTTGTAGAATTCAAATCTTCCATACCCATGGGTTCAGTAGTAATATTAGAATCTAAAGTTACTCGTGTATTTAATACCTCCATGGAAGTACGTATAGATGTATCATTTGAAATATTGCAAACTGGAGAACGAAGACCTAGTAACACTGCCTATTACACTTTTGTCGCCGTAGATCAGTCGGGAAGACCTATACCCGTTACACCCATTGAACCTGAAACTGAGGAGGAAAAAGAACTCTATACTTCTGCATTACAAAGAAGAGAGTTGAGAATGTTGTTAGCAGGTAGAATTCAACCCGATGAAACACAAGTAATTAAAAAAATATTTTCATGAAAGTAGCCTTCTTTAGTTCTAAATCCTATGACCAACAATTTTTTAACGAAGCTAACGAAAGATATAATCAGGAACTCTTATTTCTGGAACCTTCACTGACTGAACAAACCAAGAGCTTAGCTTACAATTATCCAGCTATTTGTGTATTTGTCAATGATCATTTGGATGCTGATATTATCGAAAGCCTGTCAGCTCATGGTTTAAAGGTCATTGCACTCCGATGTGCAGGATTCAACAATGTAGATATAGAAACAGCTGTCAAGCATAATATCAAAATTGTTAGGGTACCTGCTTACTCACCACATGCAGTAGCAGAACACGCAGTAGCGTTAATTCTTACGTTAAATCGCAAAACGCATAAAGCCTACAACAGAGTCAGAGAGCACAATTTTTCTCTGGAAAGACTTACGGGATTTGATCTTTACGGTAAGACCGTAGGCGTAGTCGGTACCGGGAAAATAGGAAGTGTATTCTGTCAAATCATGCAGGGGTTTGGATGTAACATCCTTGCATATGACAAGTATCCTTCTAATGAGTTAGCATCCAAACATGTTGACTATGTCTCCATAGAAGAACTACTTTCAGAATCAGATATTATCTCCCTACATTGTCCATTGACGCCTGACACCTACCACATGATCAATAAACAATCTATAGCCAAAATGAAGCAAGGGGTTATGTTGATCAATACCAGTAGAGGTTCATTGATAGATACACAATCAGCGGTAGAAGCATTGCGTACAGGTAAAATTGGATACTTAGGGATCGATGTATACGAACAGGAAGATGCCTTGTTTTTCAAGGACCTTTCGGAGATGGTGATTAGAGACGAACTCATTATGCGACTGATGGGATATCCCAATGTACTGATCACTGCTCATCAAGCATTTTTCACCGCTAATGCCCTACGCCAAATAGCAGGTACTACCTTAAAAAATATTATAGACTTTGAAGCTCAGCGTCCCTTAGCAAATGAAGTTACACTTCAAATGCTTAATAATTAATGTCTTACTAAAAAATCAGATTAATCATTCCACCACTCTTACGAATTAAAGAACTTGTAAGATTTGGTTGGATTTCACACATTTTGATATTATGCATTCTAAAGCAATCTGAGTTCTGGTCGATGAGTAGTGGAATCCAGCTAAGCATATATTATTCATTAGAAATAAATTAGATAGAAATTCATCGAAGGATAAACATTATCCGATGTGCTTTAAGAGAAAAAATGAATGCATCAATTGATATATGATTAGTATTTGGCACATTAGATTAGATATTAATTAATACGTTAAAATAAACACTTATGTATTAATTTTCACTTTTTATATATTTATTGTTTTTTACTTCGTAATTTTTTGATATCATTCCAAAAATTTTCGATGGACTAATCTTTTAGTATGAAACGGCCTCCCAAAAAAAGAATTTTGATACTTGCGAACTTGTTCGTGCTGCTGTTTATTCCAGGACCCATTTCATCCTATCCTGATTTTCCTTTGAAATTTAAGCATTTGACAAAAAAAGATGGATTATCTGCGACACTCATGTATAGGATGATAGAAGATCACAATGGAATGATCTGGATCGGAAGTAAAGATGGAGGGGGATTATATTGCTATGATGGTTATACGCTTTCTGCCTACATGTCAGATTTTAATGACAAGTTTTCTATTTCTAATAATAGTATTATTTCCTTATATGAAGATAGCAAAGGTTACATTTGGATTGGAACGCAAGGTGGTGGATTAAATAGGTTTAATCACCGAAAGGAGGAATTTATTGTTTACAAGCAAGATCCATCCATACCTACCAGTTTGATCAACAACAATGTACAATCTATAATAGAAGATCAATTTGGAAATATATGGCTTGGAACCAGAGAAGGCTTTGGAAGAATGGATCAGGCTAATGAACAATTTTGTAATCATTTACTCCATGAAACAAAAAGCTATAGAAATAACATCGAAAATAATGTAAGCTGTATTGTCCCAGATCCACATGATCCCTACAAATTGTGGCTTGGAACATTTGCGGGGCTCAAAAGCTTTGATTTTAGAAATAATATATTCTCCAGTTACGATAATTCATTCACTGAGACAGCTGTTTGGTTAGAAACAAAAGCTCCTCGCCAATTACCCATCAATGACATGATCATGGATGATCAAGGGGTGTTGTGGATTGGGACTTTAGGTGCAGGCCTCCTCGCTTTTAATACACTAGAGAACTCCTGGATTCAGTACAAATTTGAACATGTGGAAAATCCTGATGAGCTCTTTTCATACAATGAAATATTTGACATTTATTGGGATGGAGAAGATATCTTATGGATAGGCTCTGAAAAAAGGCTGGGATATTTTAATATGGAAGATAAGACGTTCCATTTCTATCAACATGCAGAAGACGATACAACATCCATGTTACATACTGGATATTATTCTATCATGCTGGATCACAACCAATTTCTCTGGGGAGGATCCTACCTTGGATTGAGTAGATCACTTAACCCTATTACTGACGCTCAGCATGATCTTCCACTTATCACTCAAATCACACAACTCAATGTCTTGGGTAAGCCTTTCGATACTGAAAAAAATATAAGATATACAGATACAGTTGAACT
>CAZZEC010000235.1:0-1289 GCA_964652565.1 uncultured Bacteroidia bacterium | reverse complement strand
ATACGAAAATCCTTCTGGCAGTCGATTTGGTTTTATCTGCTTGTAGCAGTTGTCATCATAAGTTTAGGTATGACCATACATAGCTACTTACTACAGCAAGCAAAGGAGAAGTCTGCGCTAAAAACCGAGTATAATCAACGTTTGATGGAAATGGAAATGACTTCATTACGTGCACAAATGAATCCCCACTTCATGTTTAATAGCCTTAACTCCATCAAGCATTTTATCATCAAAAATGATACAAAAGATGCTTCCAGATACCTAAGCAAATTTTCACAGCTTATGAGACTGATTTTACAAAATTCGCAAAAGGCTATGGTCAATCTATCTAATGAACTAAGAGCCTTGGAACTGTATATACAATTGGAGCAACTGAGATTCATTCGCAAATTTGATTATCACATACATGTTGATCCAGAGATAAGACAACTGCAAATAGATATTCCTCCAATGATTCTACAGCCATATGTTGAAAATGCGATTTGGCATGGACTACTTCATAAGCATGAAGAAGGAACAATCAACATAGATATAAGAAAGCAGAATGAATCACTGTTGATTGCAATAGAAGATAATGGTGTCGGTAGAAAAAAAGCCAGGGAATTAAAAAGTCGTTCAGCTATCAAACATAAATCTTATGGCATGCAAATCACATCTAATAGACTTAAATTAGTTGAAATGCTACATCAATTAAAGACGGATATTTATATACATGATTTGGTTGATGAACAAGGTACAGCAAAGGGGACGAGAGTAGAAATTACCCTGCCATTAATACATTCAATTAAGGAACAGAAAAGCAGGGTGTAAGTACATCATTAATTCATAATCGGCCTCTATTTGAGGCTCTGAAAAAGATCAGTTATAACATTCACAATTATGATAAGAACGATCATCGTTGACGATGAAATTCATTGCTTAGAAACACTTGAGTGGGAGCTAAGAGAGAATTGTCAAGAGGTGGATATCATTGCTCAATGCAGCACAGCACAACACGCTATCAATAGCATACGTTCTGAAAAACCTGATTTAGTGTTCCTCGATATAGAAATGCCTTTGATGAATGGCTTTGATGTACTAAAAGAATTAAATGATCAGGATTTTGAAGTGATTTTTACTACTGCATATGATGAATTCGCCTTAAAAGCAATCAAAGTAAATGCCTTAGATTATTTACTCAAACCGATAGACTCAGATGAATTAGTCAAAGCTATTGACAAGATAAAATTTAACAAAGGGAATTTTACTACCCAGGATTTGTTAGAAAAGTTATTTGAAACACTCAGATC
>CAZZEC010000234.1:0-7099 GCA_964652565.1 uncultured Bacteroidia bacterium | reverse complement strand
CCAGGGGGTAAATCCATCCCAATTGACGCGTTCTGCCCAAATGTCAAACTCCGTTTGAGTTTGGCAATACATCGTGGAAGGCAGAAGACCACATGCCACGAGAAGTAGGATCGATATTAATTTCATACAAATGAAAGGTTGATAATCAAGTAGTGATAGGACTGAATATGCAAAATTGAATACGTGATCATTCCGTGTGATTTATTATGATTGAGATAATATCAGGGTAAACGCACCAAATTTTAAAATTATTCATTGTTAGTTAATTATGATTAACATATTTATATATTGAATCAACTTAAGCTACTGACTAGCAGCTGTTAAAGATTTTAGTGCAATTGCCCTGAGATAATATTGCTTTTAGTTGAATTATTTGATTGTTTACAGTACAAAACCATTGCTATGATTGAAGCTGTTAATTTGAGTAAATCATTTAAGCTAAGTAAAAAACAACAAAAAGAGCTGGGAAGGCAAGATACAGAGGTCCATGCGGTAGATCACATAAATTTTTCCTGTAAACCCGGAAGAATATTCTCGCTATTAGGCCCCAATGGCGCTGGCAAAACAACTACCCTAAGAATGATTGCTACGATCCTGAAACCGAGTAGTGGAAGTATACAGGTCGATGGCTTCAATGTAATGACGGAACCTCAACGCGTACGGTCTTCTATAGGATTTTTAACAGGAAGTACAGGGCTATACAATCGACTCACACCTTCAGAGACAGTAAAATACTTTGCAGATCTCTATGGCATGGCATCTGATACATTTGAAGAGCGGAAGCATTATCTGTTTGATCTATTGGATATCCACGAATTTGCCTCCAAAAGGGTAGGGCAGCTATCCACAGGGATGAAACAAAAAGTCTCGATTGCCAGAACAATTATCCACGATCCACAGGTGGTGATTTTTGACGAGCCTACCTCAGGACTAGATGTTATCACCGCAGAAAATATTATTAATCTGATTAGAGATTGTAAACTAAGTGGAAAAACAGTGATTTTTTCCTCCCACATCATGAGTGAAGTGGATTTATTATGCGATGATTTGGCGATTATGCACAAAGGTAAAATTGTGTATGCTTCAACAATGGATGAATTTAGATCTCAAATGAGCGAAAAAAGTCTCACGGAATCATTTATTAACATCGTTCATCAAGCTCAGAATAGTAGAGAGGGCTAACTTAACATCTTTATCAGGTCAATTGTACCAAATTTTATAAATAATTCATTATTAGTTAATTATGATTAAAATATTTACATATTGAATCAACTTAAACTGCTGACTAGCAGCTGTTAATGATTTTAGTGCGTTTGCCCTGCATCTTTATTGATCAAACAAAGGAAGGAGATGAAAAAAATATTTACAATTGCTAAAAAAGAATTTACTGACACACTGAGGGACAGAAGAACGGTAATTACCATGATCATTGTTCCCCTGTTACTCTTCCCTGTGATCATGAATATTTTTGCGCTCGTGCAAAGAGACCAACTGGAAAAAGCGCAAACAAAAACGCTGAATATCGCCATCAAAGGGTCAGATCATGCAGAAGGTCTGGTATCTGTAATCGAAAATACAGTGAATATGGCCTGGCATGAGATAGAAAACGAGGAAGAAATCTCAGAATTAATTCGATCTGATAGTATAGACGTAGGACTTGTAATCTCCCCAGCCTTCAAAGGAGATTTGGATAGCATGAATACTGCCGCCCTTGCTTTGTATTATCAGGCTGTGGATAACGATCGTACCAAAAGAAGAATTCTTACTGTAATCAACAATTATGAACAAGAGCTACTGTCGGAAAGATTGGGCCAACTGAAATTGCGAAGTACGCAAATAGATCCCATTTCGATAAATGAGATTAATATTGCGACAGATAAAGAGATTATAGGGACACTCGTAGGAGGGTTTCTTCCTTATTTGTTTATTTTATTCTGCTTTTTTGGGTGTTATTATCCAGCTGTGGACTTATTTACAGGTGAAAAGGAAAGGGGTACTTTGGAGACGATGCTTACACTTCCTGTAGATAGAAAACAAATATTATTAGGTAAAATGATCGTTGTCGCTTCTTCTGGATTACTTTCTGCTTTACTTGCCTTGTTGGGGTTGTTAATAGGCCTGAATCTGATTGAGGGTCTACCCGATAATATTATGAATGTAGTTAGAGATATTGTTAAGCCACTATCAGTTACCATACTCTTATCGTTGTTGATACCCATTGCTATATTCTTTGCAGGTATGTTGATTCCCATCGCAACAAGAGCCAAGACATTCAAAGAAGCACAAAGCCAGATCACTCCGTTGAATTTTCTTGTCATTATTCCTGCTGCATTAGGATTATTGCCAGGGATTAGTTTGAACTGGTCTACTGTTTGGATACCTATTCTAAACGTAGCATTGGCAGTAAAAGAGGTAATTGCAGGAACCATCGACTATACATTATTGGTCGTAGTATTTGTCTTATTGATTGCCCTGGCAGGTGTAGGTATTCTCCTTAGTGTCAGAAGTTTTTCGCATGAAAGTAATGTATTACAATCCTAAATATTACATGCTCAATGTAAGGTTTCTTTGCAAAAATGATTTCTTTAATTAGATATATGAGAAATTTACATAGTAAAATAAATACGACATATAAATAGTATATAATTGGAATATAATTATTTTTTAACTATTATTGACGTATTGTTCATTAAGAGTTGAATAACTGAGCATTTACTGTGCTTATTGGTCAAATAACTTATAAGTAAAATATATAATTCTTTTAATGTTATGCACGAATTAATCATCCATGCATAACCCTTTATATGTAAGATTATTTTTCGGTTTCATGTACAATACATCACGATAGATTGTAATTTTGAGTCACATAAAGATATTATTTTAAAAGATTTATGTCTAACTGCTTACTTAACATACTCATTACTCCTGTTTTCTTACTTTGGATTTGCATCCCGAATGTTACATTTTCGCAATGTATAAAAGGCGACTGTGATACTGGTAAAGGTATATATAACTATCCCAATGGAGACAAATACGATGGAGAGTGGAGAAGTGGTAAAAGACATGGATTCGGAATGTATAAAGTATATACAGGAGACTTGTATGAAGGAGAGTGGCACAACGATGAAATGCAAGGGGAGGGGATTTATACATACAGAAATGGAGATAAATATGTGGGACAGTTTAAAAAGAGTATGATGGAGGGGAAAGGAATTTACTATTATCATGATGGAGCTGAATATGATGGACTATGGAAAAATGACCAACCCAATGGGGAAGGGCAAATGACATTGGACAATGGATCGACCATAACCGGTATCTGGACTAATGGAATAGTAAACGGAAAAGCGCATTATTTCTATGACGATGGTACGATATATAAAGGTGGATATAGTAATAATAAGAGAAACGGATTTGGGATATGTGAGTATCCTGATGGCAAAATATATGAAGGAGAATGGGTCCACGGAAAGAAAAGGGGCAAAGGTAAAATGACTTTTCCATCTGGTGTGGTCTATGAAGGGAAATGGGAAGATGGTAAAATGAATGGTATAGGAATTATCGTTTCTGAAGGAGGATCTGAATATAAAGGAGCGTTTAAAAATGGAAGATACCATGGAAACGGTTCTTTACTATATGCGAATGGAGATAGATATGAGGGAGAGTGGTTGAACGGAAGAAAACATGGAAAAGGGATTTACACATATAGCGATGGAAGCTTGTACGATGGTGCCTGGTATATGGATAAAAGACACGGACATGGCATATACCACTATCCCGATGGCAAAATATATGAAGGAGAGTTTAATTCAGGACGTGTTCATGGTGAAGGGGTTTTAAGGCTTGCATCAGGAGAGACTCAGGAAGGTAAATTCCTGTATGGGAAATATACAGGTGGTAAGTAACTACTGCTTACATTTTATTATCTACAACCCAATTTGTTTATATAAATGTTCCCGGAAAGTAATATGCTTTCCGGGATTTTTGTTTTATATAAATATTTTTATACATAATAACCTGCACCAAATATCCCCAGATAACAGTTTTTTTATTTTACTACATGCGTATACCCTACATTTTTAGCGTATACCGGAAGTAAGCTTTGGTTTATTTCCCAAGAGTGAAAATTGTGTGAAAGGATTTATAGTTTAGGCTATTGTAATATGATATTTAAATACATAATTAATATAAATTACTGTATATCAATTGATTATTTAGTTCAGTCAGAATTAGATATTCTAAAATCGGATAAAAATTGGATGTATAAATAAATTAAAAATCATAGGATATTTATATTGTAAGGAAAAAGCAATGTATAGTAATTGACATCGTAAATATTTTACAAATAATCATAATTTATTAGGTATTCCAATAATTGAAGACTACACAGGTTTTAATACATGTAGTTAAGTCAGTTCGAAAAGAACACTACATGTTATGTTTAATTTTAAATCCTTGCTATGAAAAAATTTTTAAAACCTGTTTTTATTGTATGCTTATTTAGCTCATTCCTGTTCACACAGGCGGAAGCTAAAGCAGATCCTGAGAATGTCTTCTCGGAATTTCTCCGGTGGTTGCAACCGGAGCAAACCTATACAGATCAGCCGGAACTAGATTCCTGCTATGTAGATGCTGGTCTACTTATCCCCATGGAAGTTGAGTGCCTTAGTGGTCGCTCCGTCACTATTTCCGCTATACTTCAGGATTCCATAGGATTGCCTGAAGGGTTGCGCAGAATATTTCTCTTGAGTACTGGTTACGATATGCCTATTGAAGCACTGAGCAGAGATCCTCTTTTTCAGGTTTCAGACACTGGGCAACATGTAATTAGACAGTTGATTTTTGATCCTCAGGTATTCGATATCGATGATATCGAATTGGAAGAAACTACCTGGGAAGATCTGAAGTCAGCAACCCAGAATCTTGGAGGTTGTGCAATCGTAGATTCTGTTGGTGCCACCTTTATGGTTGAGTATTGTGAAGAATCTGACTGCCCAGCTTATACCGGGAGTTTAGAAGCGGAGGAAATTTCCTGTTATGATGGGAGAGGGCGGATGAAATTAATTGCTTATCCAACTGATCCTGCATTTGTACCTGATGGATTCAAAAAAAGGTATATCCTTACTCGAGGAGAAAATCAAGTTATGGAAGCCGTTAAACGCAGACCTCAATTTAAAATTGCTGAAACAGGACTGTTTAATATCCATACTTTTATCTATGATCCATCTGACGTACGTTTTAGTGAAATTGATTGGGGAGAAGAAACTGCTGTTGAATGGTTGCAAGACCTTGGTGAAAATGCAGATTGCTTTGCATGGGATACTTTAGGTGCCCAATTCGAGGTGAAAAGCTGTGAGGAAGAGTGTTTTGCCGAGTCAGGATCATTGATTGCCATGGATTTTGAATGTATTGAAGATGGTAAACCGGTCGTGTTGAAGGCAATAACTGATGAACTTCCCGTAATACCTCGTAAATACAAGCGGCGCTACCTTCTTACCAGAGGAGATTCTCTATTTATTGAGAGTTGGAAAAGAAAGCCTAAGTTCAAAGTAGGGACCAACGATCTCTACCGTATTCATTCATTTGTTTATAACCCTAAAACCTTGGATATGGATGATGTCGGAGAAGGTCAGACGAGTGCTTCTGAGGTATTACTGCAGTTAGAAAGTGAAGACATTTGTGCTTCCTTAGACGTGGAAGGGGCATTATTCGATCTGAGTGAATGTCAAGTCGAATGTGAGGCTGACCCTGGAACCCTGATTCCTGAACAGATGTCTGCATGTATTGATGAAAGTGGAAAAGTAAAATTAGTAGCAAATAGGGATGAAACTCCAACTATTCCTGTAAAATACAGGTGGATGTTCCTGCTTACACGTGGAGCCGAGCAAGTAATTGAAGCATTCGGAAAGAATTCCTCATTTACAGTAGATGAAATGGGTAGTTATGCAATACATACCCTGGTCTATAATCCAAAGACATTGGATCCTACCAGGATTCAATTAGGCCAAACTACTGCATCTGATATCTTGGAAAAGGTGGCAGCTATGGGCACATGTGCAGCTTTAGATATGGAAGGAGCTACTTTTGAAGTATTTTCTTGTGATAGCATACCTCCTGTCGATAGTTGCGAAGTATTTGCCGGAACCTTGATGGTAGATTCTGTAGGTTGTTTGGATGGTGAGATGCCTCTAGCATTGACTGCGTCAGTAGCTGAAGCTCCTGTGATCCCTGAAGGATACACTCAGGCCTATGTGCTGACACAGGATAGCAGTCTGACGATCCGTGGCTTGAGCCAGGAAGCAGCATTCGAAGTAGCTACCGAAGGGTCGTATGCAATCCATAGTTTCGTGTACGATACATTGACCCTGGACCTTAGTGCAGTAGTCATCGATACCACCACAGGATTTGATGTAGTAAACCTTCTGGAAAGTGAGGGAATATGTGCTGATCTGGATGTAGCAGGTGCAGTATTTGAGGTCATGAGTTGCGATAGCATGCCAGAACCTGTACCAGATTCTTGTGAAGTATTTGCCGGAACCTTGATGGTAGATTCTGTAGGTTGTTTGGATGGTGAGATGCCTCTGGCATTGACTGCATCAGTAGCTGAAGCTCCTGTGATCCCTGAAGGATTTACTCAGGCCTATGTGCTGACACAGGATAGCAGTCTGACGATCCGTGGCTTGAGCCAGGAAGCAGCATTCGAAGTGGCTACCGAAGGGTCGTATACGATCCATAGTTTCGTGTACGATACATTGACCCTGGACCTTAGTGTAGTAGTCATCGATACCACCACAGGATTCGAAGTAGTAAACCTGCTGGAAAGTGAAGGAATATGTGCTGATCTGGATGTAGCAGGTGCATTTTTTGAGGTTATGAGCTGTGATAGCATGCCAGAACCTGTACCAGATTCTTGTGAAGTATTTGC
Source organism: uncultured Bacteroidia bacterium (assembly GCA_964652565.1). Taxonomy (GTDB): domain Bacteria; phylum Bacteroidota; class Bacteroidia; order J057; family J057; genus JBCCTX01. The sequence goes on along the minus strand of CAZZEC010000234.1, from coordinate 174 downwards.
CGGAACCTTAATGGTAGATTCTGTAGGATGTTTGGATGGTGAGATGCCTCTGGCATTGACTGCATCAGTAGCTGAAGCTCCTGTGATTCCCGAAGGATACACTCAGGCCTATGTGCTGACGCAGGATAGCAGCCTGACGATCCGTGGCTTGAGCCAGGAAGCAGCATTCGAAGT
>CAZZEC010000233.1:0-7117 GCA_964652565.1 uncultured Bacteroidia bacterium | reverse complement strand
ATGTGGGTGGGTGGACATTGGAGAGTAGAGAGAATATTCAATCAATGATTAAGCAATATGTGATAGAAATGCTGGATGATCAGGCGTTGTAAATATTGCTATAATCTATTTGTTATAATACAACACCTAATTAAAAGCATTTCCATTTACCAGCAACTCGTCATAATAAGACACTACACGTACTAAGCCGTTGGTTTGCCTTATTTTGATTTTCTCTTGCTTGATAAAAGTTTCCACCTGTGAAGCATAAGGAGAAAAAAGTTCTACTATGTGTTTTTTCTTGTTAGGTATGAGCGTCAGTTTGCCATCTTTTGCTAACATTAAGCTTAGGGAGTGAGAGTAGGTATCCTCACGATTTCCCGCCTCTAACAGAGGATTGTAGTTTGCTTTGATCAATCGTGCTGCAATTTTTTCCAGTAATTGAGTCTCTCCATCATAGAGTACTTTAAATACCCCTTCTGCGGGTAATCCCCTGAATTGGAATACATTTCCATTGATATAACGCTCTACAGACTGCGTACCTGTCAAGGTCCAGGTAAACTCTTTGAGATTTTCTAATGGTAATAGTTTGACGATACCGCCTACTTTCACTTCTAGCCATTCATTCAGTAACTCATACTTTATAAGATGATCTTTCGCTTTTATACCATCTATTGTTGTAAAATCTCCTGTTGCCCATGTTTCATAAATATATAGTTCAGGAACATTGTTTGAAGGGGTATAGAGTTTGTGTTTAAGTGGGATCTCTCGTATTATTCCTGTAGGACTCACAGAATTATTAGTTTGGCTAAATATAGGCATCCAAATAGATGTGCCTACCCATAATGCAATAAATATGTATAGTCTCATATCTCTATGATTGGGTTGTATTTACAAGATCATTTCTCTACTTTACTTCAATAATATGAGATACAAGATAGCGGATTAATTACATGTCCACGAATTCTGTACATTCATTTTTTCATACTTACCGAAAGGGTATCCTAATTTTGGCATACGCTATTTTTGCTTACTATGCCTCCTACGCAAGTCATATTGTAACAGCTAACCCTGCTACGTTCTGGATGAATATGTATTCTTATAAAGACTACACGACATGGGAAGCGGTGAAGGAATATCTCATTGGACTCAGAACAGGTATTCCTCCTGCCCTGTCTGGGATGGAGATCCTCTCATTTAATCTTTTGGGAAGTAGTGATTGGATTTTTAAAGGGTTTTATCGCAAAGCGATCATTGCCGTAGTCATCCTTCCGGTATTTTTCAGTAACAAGCATTGGGGAGAAAAACTGTGGTGTCTGGGAATGGGAATTGTGAGTTTCGAATCCATCATTTTAATACATCAAGCTAACCCTCAGTATTACGATATACTACTTCCCTTATTTATTCTGCTTTATTTTCTTCTGTCACGATTTACCTTTAAGCAACCCCTTCATTCTCGTTGGTGTATTCCCGCTGCATTATTTGCAGGATGTTGTCTCAGTATGGCTGAACTTGCTCGTCCTTTCATGATTGCTATTGTTCCGTTTTTGATCGGTCTCAATCTGTATCACTACATTCGCCATCGTCACTGGGTACGTCTGGCTGTATTCCTTTTACCTATAGTGATTTTCTCGGGAGGTTGGCATGCAAAGCTTTGGCATTACAACCACCATCAGATCATCTGGTCAAATGCCTCTGGTACTAACTTATTTCGCGCATGGTCTCGATTTGTAGATCAGGAATCACTTCAGCAGGAATTGAAGGAAGAAGCTCCCCCTATCCTTTACGGACGATGGCAGAATATCAATACCCAAATCCACTATGAAAATAGTCAGTTGAGAAAGCAATACGTGTTGGAAGGTATTGCTGCAAAACCTATGGATGCCTTGCAGTACCTCTGGGAGAAGACTTTGACATTCACCCAACCTCGCACAGACATGTATGCCAATGATCCACAGGCACCTGTTCTTACCATTTATCGGATCGTAGTCAAAGCGTTGTTTATTCTCCTTCCCATACTGTTAATACTTACCTTGGTTCGCAGTATTTACAAGCCTTCAACCCTGGCTGAGATCGATACCTGGATTATACTGGTTACTGCATTTATATCTCTCATGCCCATCATTGGAGAATCAGGCGAGGAAGCACGATTTGTCATCTCAGTAGTGCCCTTGCTCATGATTTGTGGGATGTATGGGGGGAGGGAGGTGAAGAAGACTGTATCTAACTTTCGCAGAAATTAACAATACCTTTCCTTCTAATGGAAGAGGCAATCGTAATATTTTTGTATATTTGAATTAAAATCGATGTCTACAAAAGTAAAAAAGCACTTACTTACTGTTGCCAACTATCATCAAATGTATGATACAGGGATTTTATCTGCGTTAGACCGAGTAGAACTTATCCGAGGAGAAATCATTGCTATGAGCCCAATTAGAAGTAGACACGCTAACATGGTAACTAACATTACCCGATTGTTTTATCAATTATTTAGTAATAAAGTAATAATTAATGTACAAAACCCCCTTCAACTTTCTGTTGATTCAGAACCAGAACCGGATATTGCACTATTAATTCCTCCACTGGAAAAATATAAAGACCACCATCCCAAGCCCTCAGATGTACTGCTTATTGCAGAAGTGGCAGATACTTCCTATGAATATGATAAAGAACTCAAACTCCCATTATATGCAATTGCTGGTATCCCACAGGTTTGGATTATCAACCTTAATCAACAAGAGGTAGAAGTATTTACTTCACCAGCAAAAGACAAGTATAAGTTACGCCAATTGTATTTTGCTCAAGACAAGATCACCTTCAATATTCAAGGGATTGAATTTTCTGTCTCAATGGAAGAGATTTTGTGATTGATTGAGGAAGTCCCATTTTGGACTTCCTCTTATTAGCTATCAAAACGTTTACAAATATCAAGAAAATGTCTTAGCGCGATATTTTGAACTCCTTTATTCCAAATCAATACAACACCCTAAACTTGATCGTGTGATCGATCTTTCTCAAATCCCTCAACACATCATCATTATAGGCTTTGTCAATGTCAGTAATTACATAACCCACCTGCTCATTGGTCTTAAGATATTGTCCGCAGATATTGGTTCCATGATCGGTCAACACTTTATTGATCTGCGAAAGTACTCCTGGCACATTTTGATGTATATGGAGTAATCGGTGAGCGTTTTGAAGCTTAGGCAATTGTACATTGGGGAAATTGACACTTCCGAATGTGCTTCCATTGTTGATATAATCCATGATGCGATTGGGTACATACTCAGCAATATCGCGTTGAGCTTCCTGCGTACTTCCACCAATGTGGGGAGTCATGATAATGTTGGGGATCCCTGTTAGCACATTGCGATATTCTGACTGCCTGGATTTGGGTTCAGTAGGATATACATCTATAGAAGCACCTAACAAACGCCCATCGCGCAATCTTTCGGCAAGAGCCTCAATATCTACAACAAATCCTCTACTCAAGTTCATAAAAATAGATCCCGTCTTCATTTTATCGAATTCCCTTGCCCCAAATATATTTTTATTGACGGGCCTTCCATCCACATGTAGCGTTACTACATCTACGGTCTCCAACAGTTCGTCCATACTGCTGCACTTGGTCGCATTGCCTAAGGCTAACTTCTCCAGAATATCATAATAGTATACATCCATTCCTATTCCCTCAGCCAAAACAGATAGCTGAGCACCGATATTTCCATATCCAACGATCCCTAGTTTTTTTCCACGTACTTCAAAACTATTTTTAGCAGATTTGTTCCATTGCCCTTCATGCATGGCGCGATTCATTTCAGGTATACGACGCATCAGCATGATCATTTGACCAATGGCCAATTCCACAACGGATCTCGTATTGCTGTAGGGAGCGTTAAAAGCAACGACCCCTTTCTCCGCACATGCTGTAAGATCAATTTGATTGGTGCCAATGCAAAATGCACCCACAACCATCAAACGATTTGCGTGCTCAAGGACCTTGGCTGTAATATTTGTTTTGGAACGAATACCAATAACAGAAACATCTTTGATCGCCTCGCACAATTCGTCTTCGCTTAATGCTCTGCCGACAGTTTCAACAACAAAGCCTTCCTCTGTCAATAACTCTTTTGCAAATGGATGTATATTCTCTAGCAATAAAAATTTTATGCGATTTTTGGGATAAGATAATGCCATAGGTAATTGATTGATATATAAAAACTCATCAAAACTGGGCGTGACATGATCGGCTTTTTCTAATATATTCTCTCGGAGTACATTCTCTGTAAAGGCAAAAAATTTATGGGCTACTCCTGCCTCTTTCATTTCATAATCTGTATAAGAATCTCCAATTACATAGATCTCACCTGATAGTCCTAATGATTGTAGGGTACGAGATTTACCCTTACTATGAGCCAGGAGATTTTCATCGTCAAATCCAACGATATTTCCCGTGTCATCGAACTGGAAACTATTGGCACAGATATGGTCAGGAGTAATATGATACTCTGCAACTACGGGTTCAATAAATTCCCGGAATCCATTGGAAATGATATAAATTTTTTCGCGATTTTTTTCGAAAAAATCTCGGTTACGCTCTATAGAAATAGATACTTTCTTCTTCAAACGATCCACAAGCGGATTAAGATGATTTTTATGGGCTTTGATTACGCTGACCCTCCGAGAGAGGGATTCGTTAAAAGGAATCTTTCCATCTACACCCTGTGAAGTAATATTCTTGATCTGATCCAGGACCTGATCTTTATCAGGCCGCTGACTGAGGGAAATATCAGCAAGCTCTTCTAATGCTTCTACCTGTAAAAAGGTACTATCAAAGTCAATGACAATGTATTTGTTATCAATCATAAGAATGATAAATTGTTTATTTAGTAAAATATTCAAGCAAATATATGATGATTATGTTAATTCACGAATACATTCTATGTAAACTGTATATGAATGATGTGTTAACCTCTGTGTCGCTAAACCAAGACACTATTTAAATGTTTTATTTAAATATCTTAATTTACCATATGCTAGTATATCCTAAAGTATTGACGATAGCTGGTTCGGACAGCGGTGGTGGAGCAGGAATTCAGGCAGATCTTAAAACGATTTCTGCATTAGGTTGCTTTGGAATGAGCGCCATCACAGCAGTAACGGCCCAAAATACATTAGGGGTATCAGATATACATCCCATTCCTCCTAATATAGTCAAATCTCAAATCCAACAAGTAGTAGATGACATCGGTACAGATGCTATTAAAATAGGAATGTTACATGATTCAGACATTGTTCGCGTTGTAGCTGATGCCATACACAATCATCAGACTGATATTCCCTTTGTAGTATTAGATCCTGTAATGGTGGCTTCCAGCGGAGATAAACTGATAAAAGATCATACGATTGAAATGCTTATCACCCATCTGTTCCCAAAAGCTTCTGTAATTACCCCCAATATTCCCGAAGCAGAAATAATATTAGGTAAAGGTATTCCCGATCAAACGCACATGTTGGAGGCAGCCCAAGAGCTGTTAGCACTTGGAAGCACATCTGTATTGCTAAAAGGAGGCCATCTACCTGGAGATCGGATGCTGGATATATTTATCGCAAATGGATGGGAAGAGCCTCTATTTTTGTATGGATCGCATATCACCACCCCCAATACGCATGGCACAGGTTGTACGTTATCATCTGCCATTGCTTCATATCACGCACTGGGCTACCAACTCAATGAGGCTATTCAAAAAGCTCACTCCTACATCCATCGTGCGATAGCAGCCGGGAAAGACGTAGTAACTGGTTCAGGACATGGTCCTGTCAATCATTTTTTTGCCCCCAAATCAATGACCATTCGAAATACAGATTCCCTAAATGATATTCAATAAAATGATTAGAAAAGTGTTCCTGAGTCACTCAAAATAGTATCCATTACACTTTTCAAAAAAGAATTTACCCTACCATATATTTTCTTAATTTCGGGAAGTTTAACCTTAAATTTCAATCTTCAACCTATGAAGTTTATCGACGAAGCCTCTATTTCCGGAAAACGCGTATTAGTTCGCGTAGATTATAATGTCCCGTTAAATGATAATCAGGAAGTAACAGACGACAGACGTATACGGGAGTCCATACCCACTTTACAGCATGTACTTGATCAGGGAGGTTCCCTTGTGCTCATGTCGCATTTAGGTCGTCCTAAAGGGGAAGCCAAAGATTCGTTAAGTCTACGTCATACCATTCCTACAATCCAGAAATACATTGATAATGAAATTCTTTTTGCTAGTGATTGTGTGAGTGAAGAGGCTATGGAAATGAGTGCGAATCTCAAACCAGGACAAGTATTAGTATTAGAAAATGTCCGTTTTCACAAACAAGAAAAGAAGGGAGATCCTGAATTTGCTGAAAAACTGTCCCAGCATGGAGACATCTATGTCAATGATGCATTTGGTAGTGCGCACCGAGCGCATGCCAGTACTACGACCGTAGCAGAATACTTTGGCGAGGAAAAGTATTGTGGATTATTGTTGAAAAAGGAAATTGAAAACGCAGAAAAAGTACTTAATAGTAGCGAGAAACCTGTAGTAGCCATCATGGGTGGGGCTAAAGTCTCTGATAAAATACTGATCATAGAGAATCTGTTAGATCGAATCGATCATCTGATCATTGGAGGAGGCATGGCATACACATTCTTAAAAGCGAAAGGACATGAAATTGGTACTTCTCTTTTGGAAGAGGACAAAATTGCTACGGCTGCTGAGGTACTCAAGTCAGCCCAACAGAAGAATGTAAAAGTACTCACTCCTATTGACTCAGTCGTGTCTGATAAGTTTGGAGAAGATGGTACCATCAAAGTTGTTCGCAATGAAGATTTCCCTTCAGACATGATGGGATTAGATATTGGTCCTAAAACTTTTGAATTTTTCCACGATACCATATTAGAAGGAAAAACGATACTCTGGAATGGTCCTATGGGAGTATTCGAGATGGATAGTTTTGCAAAAGGTACCTATGCTATCGCGGAAGCTGTAGTAAGCGCTACAGAAAAGGGAGCCTTCTCTCTCATCGGAGGTGGAGACTCTGCGGCGGCTGTTGCTAAAGCAGGACTGGAAGACAAAGTGTCTTATGTTTCGACAGG
>CAZZEC010000232.1:0-7203 GCA_964652565.1 uncultured Bacteroidia bacterium | reverse complement strand
AATACGTATTTTCTCTCATGATCCAACAACCATTTCTTACGTTCCAAGCCCCCGGCATATCCCGTTAGATCTCCATTCTTACCGATCACACGATGGCAAGGAATCACGATGGCAACCCGATTACATCCATTAGCGGCAGCCACAGCCCTTACTGCCTTAGGTTTACCTAGTGTCGTAGCTTGTTCCTGATAGGATCTCGTTTCACCATAAGGAATATTAAGAAGCGCATCCCAGACACTTTGTTGAAAGGGGGTACCTGGTGTATGTAAAGACACAGAAAAATCCTTGAGGTTGCCTGAAAAATATTCTGCTAATTCAGATTTGAGTTGATGGATATGCTCATTTTCTCCAGCCAGGATGACCGCATTGAGCCTATGTTGAAGGTCCTGAAACTCTGTCTCAAGCATTCTTCTATCTGTAAACTCCAATAAACATATCCCACGATCTGTTGCACAGACAAACATAGGACCTAAAGGGGTCGTTATTCTGGAAATAAGAATTACTTGATGGGTCTTTCCCTTTTTAGGGGCTTTTCCTGTCAACATTTTAAATGTATATCCAAATCCACTAAGGGATTCGTAGCCAGAATCAAATGCAGAAGCAGTTATACTTTTACCCTGATTGATCTCCTGGTATGCGATATTGATACGTATCATGCGTTGATACGCCTGGAAGGTCATACCATAATGGGTATTAAACCAACGTCTGATTTTCTCTGGGCTCAACCCTTCTTGCTTTAATCGTTCATTGGTAATCTTTTGCATGGGTTGCTGATGTACCCACTGCATGGCCTTTGCAACTTCTTTGGGAGGTTGCCATGCATTTTCTGTAGGTTTACAAATTTTACAGGGTCGAAATCCGTGTTGCAACAACCCCTTTGCTTCAGTGAAAAATACTACATTTTCTTTTTTGGGCTTACGCGCTCTACATGTAGCAATGCAAAAAATGCCCGTAGTTTTCACCCCAACAAAGAAGATACCTGTATATTGTTCATCTCTTTGTAAGAGCGCTTGATAGTATTTATCAATTTCACGAGAATTAGTCACTTGCATAATATGGTTACATTGAGTGTTAATAATGCTCAAGCAAAAGAAATCGCGCTCGCTTTACAACCGAAAACACGACAAGTAATTTTTTCCAACTTCAACCTAAAAATGATCGATGAAGATACATCTCTATTCGAATGATCTAAAGACCTGATGTAGCCCAATCTACATAAATGAAAATTAATCTCATGTAGTACCGATTACTTTGGGGTCTGTTCTTTATCTAACAATCGGTGGATCAGTCGATGTTCTGTCTCATTCTGGACCAGTTTTACAATATATTCTCCGATCTCTTGGGGGAAGTACCAATGACTCTTTTCATGATCTTCGATTTTACGATTTCGGGTTTTAATTGGCCCAAGTATGAGTTCAAAAATCCGTATTCCGGTTTTGTCCACTTCTTTTGCAAGGGTCTGTATCAGTGATTTTTGAGCAGCAGCACTCATAGCTACAGGTCCTGCCATGGGATAAGGTTGTTCTGCGCTAAATCCATTGATATGAAAATAGCATCCATAGCGAGGATGTAGTAAGGGTACCAAAGATTTGATGGCCAGGAAATGGGAGGTGAGATTATCCTGTAATATGCTATTCCAGGCATCAATGGGGTAACTATATAAAGGATACCCTTGATGCCATCCTCCCAAAGAGGCAATAGCAATATCTATGTGTTTGGTCTCTTTATTGAGGTATCGGGCTAACTGGGATGCATTCTCTTCATTATCTACAGATCCAACATGAATGATTAGATGTTTTGAAAGATCTTTCCCAAGATATTCTCTCAGTTGTTCGCCCTTTTCCCTACTGCGGGTTGGCACAATTACTTTTACTCCATGTGCCAACAACACTTTTACAATCCCTTCTCCTACTCCGCCTGTTCCTCCTAGAACCACCGCATTTTTTTCTTCTAAACTCATAACTATCAAACTTTGCCTTTCATCTAAAACACGAAGTTACTAAAAAAGATTCCTCACCAGACACATTCGAAAAATGAAGCTGGGATTATTACCTTCTACTACTAGAATATGTATTCCTATAACAATCTAAGTCTCCAAACAAACTCACCTATTTGTAATACTTTCATCGATAATGAATTGCTACAGAATTTTACTATTTTAGTCATAGTACAGGGCAAATTCACTCAAATTATTAACAGCTAGATATGAGAAGCTAATATTGAACCCATATATATATATTTTAATCGAAACTGACTAATAATGAACTATTTGTAAACTTTGGTGCGTTCGCCCTAGTCATTGTACCGAATCCTCAGACATTTATTTACACTATGTTGACCTTTCAGCAATATATTACACATTTCCTGTTTTTCATTTTGGGTATATCGCTTTCTGCACAACCTCTCACGCTGAATGAAAAAGCGGAAGGATACCTGGGAATATGGTATCAAAACCAACCACTGGATAATGCATATAAATTCAAATATAGTGGAGGATTGGGGACCTACTGTGCCAAACACAAACCTTTTGCAGTTTATAGTAAACAAGCCAATAAAACCTTCTTCTGCTTTGGTGGGGTAAAAAAGGGGTATCACGAAAAGTTTGAATTAACCAGAGGAGGGATCGGGGGAGATTCAACTCGTCAAGCACTGTACCATATGGTTGGGTATTACGACCACGAGTCTGGGCTCGTTTCGCGACCTACGATCCTGTTAGATAAACAGACGTTCGACGCACATGACAATCCCGTTATTTCTCTCGATGATGAAGGATACATATGGATATTCTCTACCTCTCATGGTACGATTCGCCCTTCCTATATTCATAGAAGTTCGCAGCCTTATGACATCAACACGTTTATACATATTCCTGCGACTTATTCTTTAGATGGAGAACAAGTTCCTCTCACTAACTTCTCTTATATGCAGGCTTGGTATGTATCTGGTCAAGGGTTTATATGCTTTTTAACAAAATACAATCAACCCGCAAAACGAACTAATTATTTCATGAAAAGTGCTGATGGAGTAACCTGGAGTGAAATGCAATGCTTAGCTGCCATTGATGAGGGACATTATCAGATTAGCGCCGCCAATGAATCTGTAGCAGGAACTGCGTTTAATTATCATCCAGATGGAAAAGGTCTCAATTGGCGAACAAACCTATATTACATGGAGACCCGGGATATGGGTACAAGCTGGCAATCAGTAGATGGAACCCAACTATCCCTTCCCTTAACAGAGCCTGACAATGCAGCCCTGGTATATGATTACGCTTCTGAAGATCTGAAAGTGTATCTCAAAGATATACGATATGATGATCAAGACCGTCCGATTATTTTGTTCCTCACGAGTAGAGGTTACAGGAGTGGTCCAGAAAGTAACCCCCGAACCTGGATGATCGCTCGATGGACAGGAGAGCAGTGGAAGATAAGGCCCATTACCAATTCAGATAATAATTATGACATGGGTTCACTTTGGATACAAGAAGATCAATGGCAGATTATTGCTCCTACAGAAACCGGTCCTCAACCTTTTAATCCGGGAGGAGAAATCGCCTCTTGGTTGAGTAAGGATCAGGGAGGAAGTTGGGAACAAGCACAAGTCTTAACTGAAAATAGTATCTACAATCATACCTATATCCGTCAGCCAGTACATGCACATCCAGGTTTCTGGGCGTTTTGGGCTGATGGAAATGGGAGAGAACCTTCTGAGTCCAGGCTCTATTTTTGTAATCAAAAAGGAGAGATATTTCAGCTACCACAACAGATGACTTCAAGTGAAGAGGTCCCTAAACCAGGAAATTAACGCGCATTCCACATAAATATCCCAAAACATGAAACACACAACTCTACTACTCGCATGTATGGCTTTTACCCTATGTCTATGGAGCCAACAAGCCTTCAATGGTCTCAATATGAATATGGGTACGCTCCATCGATTATCCGATGCTCAAACGAGATCCATCAGCCCAGAAAACTTTTCGGGCGAGAAAGGAAAAGGAGGTATGGCAACATTGGGAGAAGGAACCGCTTCGTATGCTGCAAGAGATTTAGGACAAGGATGGAAAGTGAACCCTTATATACACATAGGACCAGGAGAAACGGTCACCTTAGCAGAAATTGAAGGCTCAGGGGCGATTCAACATATATGGATGACACCTACCGGCAATTGGCGCTTTTCTATTCTTCGATTTTACTGGGATGATGAAACAGAACCCTCTGTTGAAGTACCAGTAGGAGATTTCTTTGGTGCTGCTTATGGTTACAAGCAGATTTCATCGCTGGCGGTCTGTGTGAATCCAGGTAGCGCTTTTAATTGCTATTGGACGATGCCTTTCAGGAAAAAATGCCGTATTACGATGGAAAATATAGGTCTGGATTCTATGAGGCTATATTATCAGATCGATTATACACTTACTGATGTACCAAATGATGCTGCTTACTTCCATGCTCAATTCAGACGTATGAACCCAGTTCCTTATAAGGAAGTATATACCATGGTAGATGGTATTAGGGGAAAGGGTCATTACGTAGGAACCTACATGGCCTGGCAAACTAATAACAATGGCTGGTGGGGAGAAGGAGAAATTAAGTTTTACATGGATGGTGATACGGATTTCCCTACAATCTGTGGTACAGGTACCGAAGATTATTTTTGCGGGTCATATGGCTTTGCAGGAAATACAGAGAATGGCAGACAGTATATTGATTATACAACACCCTACGCCGGCTTTCATGTTATTCGCCCCAGCGACAATCTCCTATATAGATCTCAAACCCGATTTGGTATGTATCGTTGGCATGTTACCGACCCCATCCGCTTTGAAGAGGATTTAACAATTACTATGCAGGCTTTAGGCTGGCGAAGTGGAGGTAGATATCTACCCCTTAAGGACGATATTTCCTCAGTTGTATTTTGGTATCAGCGTGAACCGCATGCACCTTTTCCAGCGCTTCCCTCTAGAGAAGAACTGGAAATCAATTAGGGAATCCAAGGGTATATGCAGGTACGAGTATAGATGCTTATATGGTACTTAATTATGTCACAACACTTACTTATTCATTTATCTGATGTTAACTGCCCATTCAGGGCTTTTCTTCTTGCGAGCCGTCTAATCAGATTCGAAGATATAGATAAGTAGTCCGCCTCTGTAATAATCCCTATCAGCTTATCTTTTTTAGTTACTGGTAGACAACTAATTTTGTATTCCTGCATTATCTCCATCGCATGAGTAATATTATCTTCAGGCCGTATGGTCCTGGGATTACTCAGCATTATCTCCTTCACAGTTACAGTGCCATCTTCCTTTTGTTTGTGTGCATAGTCAGAGTAATATCTCAACAATGTTCTCAACGTCAGCAGTCCTACTAACTTTCCATACTTATCTTCAACAGGGATATGTCTGATTTTCTGCCAATTCATCAGATGTGTAACTAAATCAAGGATATCATCTTCTTGTACGGTAATAAGGTTTGTACTCATAAATTCCTCAACCAGCAACGAGGAGGGCTCATAGTCTAATTCATCTGAACTAGCATATTCCCATGAATGGACCGGTTTTCCCAAGTATTGGTTTTTGTGCATGTCAGCAGTAATCGTCGTGGTGATCTCATCTCTTATCAAATTCTCTTTAGCTAGTTTTGAAAAAGATTTCAGCATCCAGGTAGCCCCAGTTTGTCTCTTTTCCAATCGCATCTGGATAATATCCAGATAATATTGAATATCTTTTGCTGAGACATGTGCTTTTTCAAGACCTTCACGCGCAATAGGAAGTAATTCTTTCGTAAACAGTTCAATAGGAGAAATGCGCCGTTCATCAACCCAGCACAATTGGGTATCCAACCCATAACGAGCAGCAGCAAAAAAATTAGTTTTGGCATCGTCAAAGTCCAGTCGAGCAGTAAGCCGTGGATAAGCATCTTCCAACCCATTCATCAATCCGAGCCATATCGCCGCGTTAGCCATGGTATCTGGAATAGAAGGTCCAGAAGGAAGGATACGATTTTCAATTCTGAGATGAGGTTTGCCATTGGGAGATATGCCGTAACATGGCCTGTTCCATCGATATACAGTAGAATTATGAATATTTAACGCTCTGAGTTTAGGAGTGATACCTTGATTCAACAAGTTAAGTACATCATCCTCGATCTCGGTACGTAGCAAGACCTTAAATTTGGCAATATCCTCCCGATATATTTCTAAAATTGTCGATTTCAGCCAATCAGAGCCAAAGGTGACGCGTGGACTTCGCTCGCGGAAATGGTCATTAAATGTTCTCACATCGATGGACTGCTGAAACAAAGCAATTCGAGTTTCATGCCATAGCCTCTTTCCGAACAAGAGCGGTGAATTTGCACATATAGACATAATAGGACCTGCCAGTGCTTGAGCAGAATTGTATTTGGGTACAAATTCATCTGGCTTAACTTGCAGATGTACCTGAAAGCTTGTATTACACGCCTCCAGCATAGCAGTTTCCTGCTTTACGTTGAGTTCATCAGTCCCTCTGATACGCAATTCAAATAATTCCCCTCTAAGATCTTTCAATGCATCCATGAGTGCGCGATATCGGTCAATGGGAGTAATATTGTCTATTTCTACATCGTACTTCCTGATCGTGGGAAGAATGCCTGTAAGAATAATTTTAGCTCCAAGAGGTTCAAGTCTTTCCTGCGCTGTATTTAGAATACTTTTAAGCGCCTGATGCATTTGCGATAGACACTCTCCTTTAAAGGGAAGAGGGTCCATATTCGCTTCTAGGTTAAAATTAGCTAATTCAGAGGTGAACCTTGAATCGTCAATCACTTTTAATGCCTCTAAATTTATGTGTTTAGGTTTCCAGTGACGGTCTACCAAACACATTTCCTGTTCAGCGCCAATTCGTATGGTATCCGTCTCAAACCATTCTTCCCTCAGCATCCGATCTAGTGCTTGTGTATCTTTAAGCAGGAATCCCATAAATTCCTGTTGTTGCCTACGATCTTGAATAGCGGTAACATTGTAGTCTCCCATATAGCAGATTTATTCTAAGCTAATTATCAGTGGATTTACTGTATTGATCAACTTCAATTATTTATATTAATCAAAAAAAACCATTTATTCTACTTCAATCTTAGGGCAAACGCACTAAAATCATTAACAGCTGCTAGTCAGTAGCTTAAGTTGATTCAATATATAAATATTTTAATCATAATTAACTAACAA
>CAZZEC010000231.1:0-7540 GCA_964652565.1 uncultured Bacteroidia bacterium | reverse complement strand
GTTCTGACAATACCCATTCTTCTGCATTACCGATCATCCCAAATACTCCCTGAATAATTCCCGTATTGGGTTCTCTGGCATTTAGTAAAACCAATCCCCCTGCTTCCCAGGTGTTTACTACTCCTTCACTAAACGTATCCCCCCAGGGATAGAGGGTTCGCTTATCTTGCTGGGACATTCTTGCAGCAATTTCCCATTGTCTGGGTGTAGGTAAAGTCATACCCTTCCATTTGGCATAAGCCATTGCACTGTGATAGGTAATCCCGATTACCGGTTGATCTTCATTTAAATATTTGCTAATAGAACTTTTAACAGTTTCTCTATATTGGGCAGGAATACTTAAGTCGGTGTCCACGAGATCTTCTAATCGCAGCAATAAGGGTTTATAAGGCGTAATATCAATTCCATCTGAAGCAAGAGAATCTAAAAAGGCATTGTATTCCCGATTAGTAACTTCATATTTTGAAATATGAAATCCCTGTGGTAAAGAGTAGTTTTCAGGTGGACAATACAAAATGTCAGGATACTTACTGAGATCGTTTGCGCCTTCTATGAGTGCAGATAACAAGGGGGTCTTGGATTGTAAGCCTATAGTGTATTCCCCTTTTGGAACGCGTACCATATCTTTATAATTCCCTCTGAATGCAAGAATATCCCATATAATCAATATCGCGATAAGGCTAGCCGCACTGATCATTAATACCTTACGGGTAAAAGTTTGTTGTATCTTATGTTTTAACTCTACAAAGGGATCTTGTATTTGAACAGAAGGAGTGGTATCAGGAGAAGTATGATTACCTCGATTGGATTTGATCTTGATCCTGGATGAAAAATTGTTATTTAGATACAAATTGAGGTCTCTATATAGCATATCCTTAAAGCCATCGAGACTTTTGTATTCTCTGTAGATAATATTATTCTTATCAGTGATCTTTTCTTTGAGTTCCAGCACCTCCCCATACAATTGATGGGAGGCCTTATCATACGGTGCAAACCCTGTTTTAAAATATATAAAGAGCTTTTTGTTATTATTGATGGATAGGTCTATCTCATCTAAGGTAAATTCACCTACTTTGTCGTAAATGATCCCTATGACAATGTCGGATTCTATGACAATCTGATTGATTCTTTGTTGAATTCTTTGTCCCAAAAATCCTGATTCCACATCTGTTTCCCATCCAAATCTTTCCAGCAATAAGTGCCTGTGCGTTTTGTTTAACTCATCTAATGTATACAATACCTCCTTACGTTCTTCCAGTAGTTCAGCAGAGGAGGCAACAAATGTTTTGAGGTGTCTCATTGAGATTGCTATTTTGCACTGATGTAGGGGGAGCTCACAGAAGCCATTCAGACCCGTTCAACTTTTGTGATTATATTTATTACGTAATAATAAATATAATAATTATCTAGATATTTATGTACACACTATGTATTTAGGCAGGGCAAACGCACCTAATTTCAGAAATAATTCATTGTTAGTTAATTAGCATTAAAATATTTATATATTGAATCAACTTAAGCTACTGATAAGCAGCTGTTAATGATTTTTAGTGCGTTTGCCCTGGTATTTAGGCTTGCTCCATTCATGATAATAGGAATATCTGGGTATCATTACATACAGAGAATTAGCATAAATAATTCATATTTCAAAAAGCCTTCAAGGAATGTATAAGTAATGGAAAGATCATTCTTGTTAGACGTTTATGAAGATCGCAATACTGATAAAGATCAACAATCAACAACCTATCTATTACTCATTGGTATCGATGCGTATCATCATGTGCATCCGCTTAGGACACCTGTAAATGATATCACATCTTTCTATTCTGTATTAGAGACGAGATACCAATTACCGAATGTAGTATCTAAACTACTACTTAATGACGATGCTACCCGTGCAAATATTATTAAGGAACTTGATTATTTGTTATACAATGTAACAGAAACAGATCATGTGATCATTTACTTTGCAGGTCATGGAATAAAAATTAATAACAGGGGATTTTGGATTCCTGTCGATGCCCCTCCCATCCCCAGGGATAAGCCTGTCGATACGGGTAAATATATTCGAAACTCTACCATTAAGGATTATATAAGCGACATCCCTTCACTTCATACACTGGTGATCGTAGATTCATGCTTTTCCTGGGTACTGAGAAGATCTTTATCCGATGAGGAAGATAATACGGCTTATGCCGACCGGGTAGCTTGGCTACCCTCACGCTGGTTGATCACTTCTGGAAGAGAGGAACCCGTTTCAGATGGACTCGGTCAACATAGTCCATTTGCCCATGCTATTTTGAGCTATTTGCGAAAATATCCGCATCCCCATTTATTGATATCAGACTTAGCAAGACATGTAAAACTTATAGTCCCAAGAAATGAATCCCAGACACCTTATGGGAGCTATTTTCCAGAAGTTGGAGATCAGGGAGGAGAAATGGTATTAAGGCTAAAAACTGAATTACTTCAGGATCGCGAAATAGCTATGCATACTCCAGTTATTCCAAAGCCAAAAAAAATAGTACCGGATGGGGTAGAAGAAAATATGGTTTGGATTGAACCAGGAAGTTTCCTAATGGGAAGCAATGATCCAGAATTTCCTAATGAACACCCTCCACACCATGTTACAATAGATGGGTTTTTCATAGATAAATATCCTGTTACATTACAAGACTTTCAGTTATTTGTAAATGATACCCATTACATCACTGATGTAGAAAAGTTGGGGTTTACAGATCTGATTGATTCTAGCGGTCAAAAGATAAGAAAGAACGGTGTAAACTGGACCTGTAATGCTAAGGGAAATCCTAGAACCAAAGACCAGTGGCAGTTTCCTGTTATTTTTGTTTCCTGGAAAGATGTGTATGAATATTGTAAGTGGAAAGCTGAAAAATTAGACATAAATTACAAACTACCTACGGAAGCACAATGGGAATATGCTGCAACCTTGATTGGTACAGAACAAGATCTTAAATTACATCATATGCCTCATTCACAAGATGTATTTCCGATAAATTTGCAAAGTCCAGATCAAGGAACCGTAGTATATTTATTGGGAAATGTGTGGGAATGGGTAAGTGATTGGTATGATGAAACATACTATGCAAATTCACCTAAGATTAATCCGACAGGCCCTCCTCTACCCAGTAATTTTCGCATCATTAAGGGGGGCGCTTGGAACTCAGACCCCAAAGACCTAAAGCCCAGCAGACGCAAAATTGTAACTAAAGGGATTTGGGATAATAATATAGGATTTAGAGGTGTTTACGCCCCAAAAACCTAATATAAAGATTGACAGAAAAACGTGTATCACTATGAAAATACTTCAATACGTAATCGTTCTATTTCTCCTCGTATGTTTTGTTAAGAAACCTTACGCTCAAACACAAAGTGGGGAAGCAACATTCGATTATACCCCCATTTTTTACACATCTTTCGATGGATCTACGGATGCTACCATTGGAGATGGAAATCTCAGCTTGTATACTGCAGAATCATATGGTACCATTAATGAAGGAACTAAAGGATTGAATAGTAAAGATATATCACATGTACCTGGGAAAGGTTACATAGGGGATGGACTGATGTTCTCTAAAAAAAGCCCCAATGTCATTTACTATAAAGCAGCACAAAATACCAACTTTAATACCACTTCCTGGAGTGGTACAATTTCCTTTTGGCTTAAACTTTCACCCAATGAAGACCTTGAGCCAGGGTATTGCGATCCCTTTCAACTTACGGACAAGGCATATAATGATGCCGCCCTATGGGTAGATTTTACAGATAAAAATCCCAGAATATTCAGACTGGGAGTATTTGGTGATTTGGAAAAATGGAACCCTGATGGAATCGAAGGAGATAACCCCTTATTTAACAATAGATTAGTTCCTGTAGAAGATCCCCCATTTCAGTCAGACACCTGGACACATGTGTCCATTGTATTTTCAGAGCTAAATACAGCTAAGGGGACTGCTTCACTATACCTAAATGGTGAAAAACAGGGTTCATCAAACATACCTGAATCCTTCAGTTGGGATATAGATAAAGCCAAAATCATAATTGGAGTAAACTATGTAGGGATGTTTGATGAATTATCAATTTTTGATGAACAATTGAACGATTTAGATATTCAAAAGTTATACAAGGTAGAGCAAAATTTTAAGTAGTAAGGATAGCCTACAACCATTTATATAGCCAACTAATCAGATTCATCATGAGAGGATTTTTGTTTAATCCACTATTCTTCTTTGTCATAATAGTCAGCAATGTATCTGCACAACATAACAGATATGTAGTAAAAGTCTTTGATAGTGTGGACATCCAAAAAAATATTATTTATGCTCACGCAGATCAATACGATTGGTGGAATGTAGACAAACCCGAACCTCTCAAACTTCAATTGTATCAACCTCTAAAGGATACATTATCTCGTCGTCCACTGGTCATTATGTTCCATGGGGGGGCTTTTCTTTTGGGAAATAAGAAGTCGAAAAAAGACATCAGACATTGGTGTGATAGCCTTTCACGGATGGGGTATGTATGTGCCAATGTAGATTATAGATTAGGATATAATGTGTTGAGTCAAAAATCCATGATTCGTGCAGGTTATAGAGCAATCCAAGATGTGAGGGCCGCTATTCGGTACTTTAAAGAGTTCCATGAAAAGTATCGAATAGATACAACAAAAATTTTTATTGGCGGAAATAGTTCTGGATCTATCGCTTCTATCCATGCAGTATATATGTCTGAGGAAGAAAGGCCCATAGAGACATATGGAGTAGGAAGAGGACTGGAAAGCAGAGACCTTAAATGTTTAGATTGTAGTGGAAATGAGTATGCGCATTCTGCAGATGTTGCTGGTATCATTTCACTTTGGGGTGGAATATACACACCAGAAATGATAGAAACTGATGAAGCAGTGCCTATGTTATTAGTCCATGGTACGAAGGACAAAATCGTACCTATCGGTGAGGGGCGGCCCTTTAAATTACCCATGTTTCCAGTTATCTATGGGTCGGAAAAGATACACGCTCGAATGCAAGAGCTTTCCCTGGACAGCGAGTATTATCCATTCAAGGAAGAAAGACATACGTTTTATCATCGGAGACCTTTTTTACTGTTTCCTAATGAGAATTGGGAGCCAGTGCTGGAGCTGGGAAAAAAATTTCTTTTGGACCAATTGGGTAGTTCTTCAAACGTTGCCTTGAATCAAGACAAAGAAATAACCTCTGATTCAAGAAGATAAATTTTTGCTGTGTAAGCTTATATCTGTATCTTTAGTGTAGATCTTTACAGATTTTGTCATATCATGTACATCTTATACTACTTAGGGCTAACCATAGCTTTTACCTTATTATCAATTACTTCACCAGCTCAATCTACAATCTCACAAAATCTATTAACTGATAGCATTGCTCTATCACAGCAATGTACAAAATGGTTAGATCGACTGGAATATTCTGAGGATACAACAATTATTGATACCCTCCATAAGTATGAAGCTACTTCTCATGCAAGTTCTACTTTTCATAGATCTTCACCCTACCTATTGACATATTCTTTGGGAGAAGGTTATCAGATTTTAGGGGATATAGAATCCGCATTCGATTGGCATTTTAAGGCGCAACAATCAGCAGAACTGATTTGGGGGGCAAACTCTCTACCCGTAAGTGAAGCCATAAATGGAATAGTGTTTGACTTAATGTATCTGGGTAAATTTTCAGAGGCTCTGGTTCAAAGTCAGAAAGTCTTGGAAATCCGTCTCACCCATCTTACTCCTGATCATAGCGATGTAGCGCAGGCTTATAATAATTTAGGGGTCATATACAGATACAATGGTAACCTTGTAGAAGCAATTGAACACCTGAAACAAGCTGTGCTCATTTGGGAGAATCAGGACCCTCTACCAGTACACGACATTTGTGCAGCATACTCAAATGCAGCTTCTAATTACGCTCGCATGGGAAACTATCAAAAGGCTATTAGTAATTACGAACAGATATTAATTTATAAAGATAGTATCCCACCTGTTGCTAGATCTTCTAATTTGTCGCAAGCAACAGTATTTAACAATATGGCAGTACTTTATCGGTTACTCGGAGATTACGGGACGGCATTGAGTCTGTATCAACAATCGATTGGATTAGAATTACAACAAAAAATTCCTAATAATCGGAATCTCTCTATCCATTATGATAATATATCTAAGACATTTAGTGGATTGCAGATGCACGATTCCAGTCTATTATACATAGATAGAGCATTAGAGTTAAAAAAATCATTTTTAGATGAGGATCATATTTTAGTTCATGATACATACATGAATAAAGGAATGGTTTTGTTAGCACAACAACACCCTGAAGAAGCCATTCCTTACCTTGAGCGAGCACTGAAAAGATACAAGAGAGAGTTTCAAGGAGATCATAGAAGGGTCGCAATTTTATCTACACATTTGGGAAGGGCTTATGCTTTAACTGGTAAAGGAAAAGAAGGACTTAAACTTTTAGAGGAAGGCATTGAGATGGATCAAAAGGTGTTGAATAAAAATAGCCCTGCATTAGCAAACAATCATTTAGTTGTTGTAAATACACTTTTTAATAGTTCTTTAGATACAATTGCAGTATTCGATCATCTGACTAAAGCCTTGCAGATATATTTGCCTGATGCTTCACCTGATAAATTGCCAATAAGACTTCCCCAGGTTATTGATAGACATATTATACCTATTCTTGGCACTATAGGTAAATATTATTTTAATCGATCTGATTTAGATAGCACTGCCCTGGAGAAAAGTTGGAAAGCATATATGCTCGCTGTTTCTGCTATAGATAGTGTAAGGAATAGATATAGACCTTCTTCTTCTAAAGAACAACTCTTATCAGAAGCATGGCCCACTTTTGAGGGATTGATACAATCAGCTCTGAAGTCATATCAGAGAACAGGCAATATCTCTTACTTACATCAAGCACTCCAAGTTAGTGAAAAAAGCAGGGCAATGATTTTTCGTGAAAGTATCAAGCATGGCCAAGCTAAAAAGTATGCGAATATACCTCAATCTCTTTGGGACAAAGAAGAAGAACTTAAGCAACAACTAATTTTTAATGGAAGAAAGATCAGTCAAGCGCTTGAAAAACCATCACAAGATATAAGAGCATTGAGAATGAAACAATTCTCTCTTCAACGAAGCTATGATTCATTATTGAAAATATTTGAATTAGATTATCCTGATTATTATAAATTGAGATATTCAACGCTTACATTGGATATCCCTGTGCTCCAACAGTATCTATCAGAAACTGAATCTGATATGTTAGAATTTTTCGTAGGGGAGGATCAAGTGTATGTATTTCTACTACGCCCTGATACCATCAATTTATTTAAGCTACCTGTTGATCAGCCGCTTGATCAATTGGTGGATCAAATTCGATCCAGTATTGTACAAGATGGACAACCTGTCCAAAATTCCAGGTTCCTCGCGAAATGGGGATATGAAGGTTATGATTAATTATTAGCTCCTGTATTAAATGCTACTCATGAT
>CAZZEC010000230.1:0-7586 GCA_964652565.1 uncultured Bacteroidia bacterium | reverse complement strand
GGTTTGAGGAATCTTTCAGGGTTAAGTTCTTCGTCTAAATGGAGAAACTCGATCTCACTCCTTTCAGAATCTATACTTTTAGTTCTCGCCTTTCCGATTACCCTGACTGCTGGTTCGGGAAGCTCATCTTCATAAGCAAGTGAGGTTTGCTCGTCCAACATCAATACCTCTATATCCAGATAAAATAGAGCTGTTTCAGGCAAACCGTGTGCTACCCCAACACTGATCCACCAGGTGCCATTTTCGAAATAAATGAGGCTCCATTTCAGTGGAGGGTGATAATATTCTGGAGGGGGATCATTTCTCTTAACTTGAACATCTGGAATGGAGACTTTGAGCAATTTAGCACCCTTTCCTCCCTCATAATCCAACACAATACCGGGAGAAGGGTTACCATACAACTGCTGCTGTATACCTTGGGTAACCTGTGTTAATTGTTTGAGAACCTTCCGATCGTCCTGTATTCCCCATCGCTGTAGTAGTTCGTGCAGTCGCAGTTGTTCTCCCGTATATCCTTGAGACACTGCTTCACTAACAGCCTGGCCTATCTGTTGTGCCAGATGTTGGGGATTGAGTGTCGCCAAAGCTGTCCACTGATACGTCTCTTTGAGGTCTGCTTCATACGGTTGTTTAAATGCCCATTCAGCATATTGATAGATAAATGTAGCGACATGTTTTACCCGGAGTGGTCCCATGATCCGAAATAGTTCGTAGAGGAGAAGTTCTCTCAATTCACCATCCATCTGGTACGTTTCAGTCCCTATTTCCTGGCTCAACTCTGAAAGAATAAGATCGGAGATAGCCATGCGATCTATATTTATAAACGACTTCCGATCAGATTCTTCTGGTATCATCTTAAAGTTATACCACAACTGATACAATAGACTGGGTGTATATATAAGCGGAAATGCTGCATGACAAGCAAAGAGATAATGTCCCCAATTACCGTATAATGAAGTGAATTTTTTCCTGAAAAAGTCCAGCTTTTCCAATGTATGTGGCGATATGGAAGTAGGTTTATTCACGATACCTGTTTCCCTCTTAATACATTTACAATCTGTTGAAGACCCAGCTCAGTAAAATCGTACATAGGTACAAATTTAGCAATGTGCTCGGCGCTACTGCCCTTCCATCTCCACATAGGTACAGGATTCAGCCAGGCAATGTTATGTGTAACCATATACAATTGATGAAGGAAATTACGGGTGTAGTTTATACGTTCACTATTTATATACCCTCTGGCAGCACCTGCATCACTTATAATCAGAATCCTCAATTTTCTTCGGTTTGAAAGGTTTGCTTTTTTCCACGGATCAAATCTCGTTGCTGAAGTATGGGCAGGATTGTTAAACAATAGATTGTCGTAAGGTAAATTATAGAAATAATAAGCCTCAAAACCAGACTTCAAGTCTTCTTGAATCGTTGACAGAAGAATCTGTATTTCATCGTGAAAGGGGACCATTGACCCCTCATCATCAACCATCACAGTGAGTTTGACCTTATTGATATGATCTTGCATAAATACCGGCGTTTCCAAAAACCCTTGTTTCGCCAGCTCTTTCACAGTCTGTGAAATGTCTATTCGGTCTGAGAAACCTTCGGGATATAGCTGCCTGAGAAAGCGCCAACTTTGACTGATTTGTCTTGGGAGGATGGGTAAGTTATAGGGAAGAAACATAAACCCTGTATCTTCTTGCTCCATTCCTATGTTTAGGTCAAAAGATATATGATCTTCCTTCATACCGATGGCAACTTCTACTTCTCTTAGGATGTGCTTGCGCGCTTGTTTCACTCTCTTACGACGAGGTGCAGGATTCTCTTCTACCTGGGATTGAGTTTCATCAGATATTGGTTGATCTTCATCCTGCTCGATGGGATCTTCTTTTTCGGATGTATGCGTTTCTTTATCGTCTTCTTCACTTGTTTCTTCTGTGTATAAATCCAGGTGAGCAAAATACTCTTCGAATGCTTCTTCAAATTGTATTTCACTAAACTGAGGCTTTAGCCAAAGTAGTTTACATAGGGTATACAATTGTGGCTTGGATTGTATCCCCCATCCCTTTTGCAAGGCTTGTAACAACAGCTCATAATCGTCAATCCCCAGTGAGGCACCACTTGCCCTTAGAGACTGAAAAAACGAATACAAGGGATAGGAGGTATTCATGTCTTTGTTATGATGTGCTGCAAATGAGAGGCCCAGCCTTTCAATAGTATTTGCCTGAAAGGAATCTTGTCAGTACCCAACCAATCTAGTTGATCTACTAATCTTTGCTCAGGGTCACTCAGCGGCTTTCCCGAATTTTTTAATTGTCGGCAGTGCTCGAGCATCTTATACCAATCGATTAATTCACTGGTAGATATTTTTTTCCCACTTAGCTTGTCATCCATTTGTTCCCGAATCTCATAAAAAGCCTTTACTGCTCGATCAATCATTTCTTCCTGCGCTGTCTCAAAATGGCTTTTCAATATTTCGATCATCTGCTCATCTTTGGGAAACTCAATAAAATAGTATATGCACCTACGAAGAAAAGCTGGGGGCAATTCTTTTTCTCTATTGCTGGTGATAAAGATGAGGGGTTTTTGAGAAGGAGCTGGTACACGTTCTCCTGTTTCTTCTATCACGTACTCATTTTTGTCCAGTTCGAGTAAAAGGTCATTAGGGAAATCTATCCCTGCCTTATCGACTTCATCAATCAACACGATAGCAGGTTTTCCAGGTTTTGATGCGTGTAGTGCTTTCCCTAGTTCTCCTTTGCTGATATAATGCTCAACTTTAATTTCTGTTGACCCTTTATTGTCTGTATGGGTTTTACCCACCATGTTCACATCCCTCAAATGGCCCAATGCATCATATCTATATAATCCTTCCCGAGCTTTACTTGTGGATTTGATATCCCAACGAAAGTAAAAGTGTGCGTAATCCTTTTCATACAGTTCATATGCAACTGCTTCTGCCAGACGAGTCTTACCACAACCGGGCTCACCCATCAATAAGAGAGGCTTTTCCAACAGGATGGCCAGATTCACGGCATTTTTCAGATCATCTGAAGGGATGTAAGCAGATATTTCTACTTTATCACCCACCTTGTAAGGTTTTTTGAGCTTAGTACCTTCGTACAACATGAGGTTAAGATTTGGCATTAAAAGTCATCTACTTCTTCAAAGGTCGTCTCACAACAGGCATATATTTGTTGAAAAATACCAATATGAGTTTCACGGGCATTGAGAATAAAGCGCTTGCATGCTTCAGGATCACTCAGATGGATTAATTGTTTCCTGACCTTCATAATTGGGACATTCATAATCTGCGAGGTATACCATCCCACAAGGTCTTGATCTTTTATTTTTTGTATATCAAGAATCAAGGGAGCCTTTCTATTTGCACTGGCTTCGGGAGTTAGTTCCAGATAAGCTGTTAGATCGCTTAGTATGGATTCCTCAGTCCTCTCCAACAAGAAAAAGAGTAATTGCCCCTCTCCTAATTGAGCACTTTCTTTTAAACGAGGATAGGTTTTATGCCAGAAAGTATTTACTAAATCGCTTAAAAAAGCATCAGCATCATCTACAGGAATGTCATAGATAAAGTTATTGATCCTAAAAACAATCGTTTCACCGTTTTCTAATCTTTGGCAAATCCTTTGGGTAATGCGTTCCACTTTGTCCTGAATGTCAGCACTTCGCTGTAATTCCTCCATTACAGCTATATCATTCGCATCTCTTTTAAATAATTGTGATGCGATATCACCCAGAAAGATATGAAACCAATTTTTCTGTCTCCTCCTACTTACTACACGATCTACAACGATTACTTTGCTCTGGATCATATTTCTCTTCAATAATAGTCGTTTCATCAGCCATGAATGCCCGAAGTTGCGTAATCCGTGAATGACAAATATCCCTATAGGTTCGTCGTGTTGCAGGAGGTATTGATCAAAATAAATTTTTTCATTGGTATAATTGATTTTTTCTACTTCTCTGTTGAGTAGTTCTCTGATAAGGGTTTGATTCGCTACCTGCAGTTGATTGATCTTTTCCTTTTGAGAGACGAGTTCCCTTTTTACTTTCATCATCTTGGGGCGATCTGGTACTCCTATTAAAGAATTTGTGTGTGTTTTTATCCACTGTTTCAACCATTGAAAATCTGTGTCTGTTACGGAAATGGGTACATTGGGAAACTGGTGATACAGGGTTTCAAACTCTTGTAATACCTTTTGATAAAATTTGAGGGTAAATCGAATATCTCTCAGATTGAACAATGACCATGAAGATTCGATATCATCTTTCGTAATTAACGTCCAGGGATATTGATCTGCGAGCACATCTGTCGGTTCATCCCAAAACAGTCCCCGATCATTACTCCCCGACTCAGCTACTACAATTGTCTTGGCTTCCTCAAATGCATCCTGGATATCCAAGCCCTTAGCTAAACTCTGGTAGAATTCTGCGGCAAATTTTCTCGCCCAGGTATCATTGACCCGTTCATGAGTTGCAATGACCAATTTCACTCCAGATTCTATAAGGGCCTTCGCCTGCTCAAATGTCGAACAAGCATTGAGAAACACCAGTTCTACTCCTTTTTGGTGAACGAGAAATTGAGCCAAAGACTGTTCCTCAAGGGTAGTTTCCCGGGTCTTTAACTGAAAACTATTCGCATGGCCTCCAAAGTGGAAGATTCGTATCATATCTCGATACATCCGGAATTGATCGAAAATATCCTTCCCCTCCGCTGCATCGATTTGGACGAGCTTACACAGTTTTTGCGTTTCAGCAGGAGAAAGTGCCTGATTGATGGCTTTTTTTTCCAGACTGATATCTCTCAGTTGGTTCCCACCGAAGTCATCATTGAATGCAAGAAGGATTATCGGCTGAAGATGCATGACTCACGATGAAATAAGGTAAAAATTTAGGGTTTATTATGGGATTTATCAAATGGGGGAGATATCTCCCGTTGCACACCCACATATATTTTGTTAGATTTGTATGCATGCATAATATTTAGTAATTAAAAAGAAATTATCAATCACATGCTAACAGCAGAACATCAAGTGGACCAGGCTAAAGGAAATAAGAACCGAACGATTAAAAAGGTAGCGGTGCTGGGTTCAGGTGTGATGGGCTCTCGAATTGCCTGTCACTTTGCTAATATAGGAGTGGAAGTACTCTTATTAGATATAGTTCCTCGTGAATTAGATCCCAAGGAACAAGCTAAGGGATTGACAATGGACCACCCGGCAGTGCGAAATCGTATTGTCGATACGTCCTTGAAGACAGCGATAAAGACTGAGCCCTCTCCTCTATATACTAAGGATGCGGTTCAAAGGATTACAACGGGAAATTTTGATGATGATCTATCTAAGATAAAAGACTGTGATTGGATTTTGGAAGCGATTGTAGAGCGGTTGGATATCAAACAACAAATGTTTGAAAAGGTAGAAGCTTTTCGCCAACCTGGGACAATAGTTACTACGAATACCTCAGGAATTCCTATTCATATGATAGCTGAAGGAAGGACAGAAGATTTCCGTCAGCACTTTTTGGGTACGCATTTTTTCAATCCTCCTCGTTATTTGAGGCTACTGGAAATCATACCTGGGCCTGAGACAGATACAGACCTTGTGGAATTTATGATGCATTACGGGGATCTGTTTCTGGGTAAGCAGACTGTGCTCGCTAAAGATACCCCTGCCTTTATTGCTAATCGTGTGGGGATATTTTCTATGGCAAAAATTTATCAGTTAGTGGGGGAGATGGGCTTGACGATAGAGGAAGTGGATAAATTAACGGGACCAGCTACTGGAAAGCCCAAAACAGGAACATTTCGATTGAGTGATCTGGTAGGCTTAGATACAACTGCTCATGTATTAAAAGGAATTCAGGACAATTGTCCTGAAGATGAACAAAGAGCATTATTCCAGGTGCCTGATTTTGTTCAGAAAATGCTGGAAAAGAAATGGTTGGGAGATAAAACTAAGCAGGGCTTTTACAAAAAGACACGGGATAATGAAGGGAACCGCGTTATACTGTCTTTGGATCTGAACACACTTGAATACAGGGAGAAAGAGAAAGTAAAACTTCCTAGTCTCGGTGCTGTGCAAATGGTAGACGAGCTTTCAGATCGTATGAAACACTTCTTTTTC
Organism: uncultured Bacteroidia bacterium; assembly: GCA_964652565.1. Classification (GTDB taxonomy): domain Bacteria; phylum Bacteroidota; class Bacteroidia; order J057; family J057; genus JBCCTX01. Next base: position 1,449 of record CAZZEC010000230.1, on the reverse strand, counting down.
AAAGCCGAGGACAAAGGAGGGGAGTTTATCCGCAAATCCCATTTAGGAGTATTTGCCTATGTGTCCCATCGAGTCCCAGAAATTGCCGACCATCTATATCAAATTGATGATGCAATGCGTACGGGCTTCAATTGGGACAAAGGACCTTTTGAACTATGGGATTTAACAGGTCTTAAAGAGACCTTACCCATGTTTGAGCAAGAGGGGTTGGAAGTAGCTGGTTGGGTACATGAAATGGTAACATCAGGGATAGAATCTTTCTATAAAGTTGAGCACGGACAAAAGAAATTTTACCATATTTCCAGCAAGTCTTATCAACCTATCCCTGGAACAGAATCGCTGATTTTACTTGAGACGTTAAAAGAAAGTAAAACTCTTTGGTCAAATGACGGCGTCTCTTTGATTGATCTTGGAGATGGCGTACTCAATATTGAGTTTCATTCTAAAATGAATACCCTGGGAGAAAGCGTCATCAGAGGTGTTCATGAAAGTATTGATTATGCTGAAAAACACGGATATAATGGTATTGTCATTGCAAATGAGGGGAAAAACTTTTCAGTAGGAGCGAATTTAGCACTCATTTCAATGTTGGCATATGAAGAGGAATGGGAGGAATTGGAATTAGCGGTGAGGACATTTCAGGATACTTCTATGAGAATCCGATATAGTGCTTTACCTATAGTGGTTGCTCCACACCAGATGGCCCTCGGAGGGGGGTGCGAATTTACCATGCATGCTGATCGTGTAGTGGCTGCTGCTGAGACATATATTGGGTTGGTTGAGGTAGGAGTGGGCGTGATACCCGGTGGAGGAGGAACCAAGGAATATGCAGTGAGGGCATCGGACCAATACGATAAATCAAATATCCCTGGCAATATCATTTTGGAGAAGTATCTAATGAATATGGCCACTGCAAAGGTTGCAAAGTCTGCTGAGGAAGCTAGAGAAATGGATATTCTCAGACAGCAAGATCAAGTAGTGGTGAATGAAGGACGGCGAATTAAAGAAGCGAAAGAAGCTGTGCTATCCATTGCCGAGGAAGGATATACTCCTTCTAACCCTCGTACGGATATTCGCGTATTGGGTAGAAACATGTTGGCTACATTTTATGCGGGGATCTCTGGCATGCAGTTTGGTCATTATGCATCCCCTCATGATGTAAAAATTGCCAAAAAAATTGCTTTTGTCTTGTGTGGCGGCGACTTAAGTGGGGATGATAACAGGGTGTCAGAACAGTATTTACTAGATCTCGAGCGGGAAGCATTTTTGAGTTTACTAGGTGAAGAGAAAACACTTCAACGAATTGAACATATGCTTAAAACAGGAAAACCATTGAGAAATTAATCTTCGAAAATAGAACAGAGAAAATTACTTAAGTAATATGACTTTTTTAGGTATAGTTTATACTTTTCAAGATTGCTACTTATGCTTAATAAAGCACATTTTCTT
>CAZZEC010000229.1:0-7604 GCA_964652565.1 uncultured Bacteroidia bacterium | reverse complement strand
ACTTTCACTCTCTCAATCTTCTCAACGCAGCTTCTAAGATCGTGTCAATTCCCCTTGCTTCGTCGCTGGGACTAAGATCGACCCTTACATCGGGAGGGATACCCGATTCCACATTAAACAATGCTACTTCTCCATTTTGAGTCGTATCTATCGTAAAATCCTGCGAGGAAGACACTCTTAAATTCCAACCATTTGATAACTCTGTGTAAGAAGGTGTTCCTCCGCCTCCGCCGGTTGTATCTCCTAAAATAGTAACCGTGGGGATGGCTCTCATTAACAATACAAAATCGTTAGTAGCGCTATAACACCTTCTGTTTGTCAACACTACCACAGGCTGGGTATATTTCGCATCCCCTTCTGGCTTGATAACCCTTGAAAACAATTCTGTAAAATCATCATGACCGGGACCATTTTTTAATCTGAAGGCACCCACTGTTATTTCCTCTTCTGTAAATCTTCCGGCAATTCTACTGGCAATATTAGAACTTCCTCCTCCGTTATTTCTTACATCTATGATAAGACCTCTCTTATCTCGTGCGTTTTCTATGATATAATCAATGTCCCGATCCTCCACCCTCAACCCAAAACTACTATAATAGAAATAAGCAACGTCATCAAACTCTTTATATGTAAATGGTCCTACGAATTGTTGTTCTCTGTCAAAATAATTTCTCTCCAGGAGTGTAAAGTTAAAATTAGGAGGGGAATTAAGATACCATTCCCAGTTTCTTGAACGATCAAAGGGTGCTGTCAAATTTACATGACCATCTCTCAGCAGAAATAACATGTCAGCCAATACATCGAACAAGGCTTCTTCGTCCATACTGGGATTTATCTGTGGTCTGAAATCCAGGTATACCTGATCCCAATTGATCTCCTTAAACTCAAAAAAAGAATATTCTCTATCCACAAACTCCCATGCCTCATCAAAGATTGATAGTGGATCAGTATCTGGTGCTGGCCCCATGAGTATTTCTTCACATGCGGTACATACAAGGGCAAAACAAAAAATATACACTACATTTAGTCGCATATGGTTACAACTTGATATAAATAGAAAATAAAACTTGATGGGTTGCATTTCTCACTTCGAAGAAATCACTTTCATTAAACGCATAGTAATCCCAGGTATATGATAATCTAATCAAATTATCACTTTCTCTTCCCATGGTCTTACTGATCCCTATTTCTGATAACACTCGACTGAACTTCCCTATTGGCGCAAAAACATGCTTCATTTCTCCAGACAACAGTCCAAATTCCGGAAATCGATTGACATAGGAAACCAATGGAACTGTAATGCGATATTGCCAAATCCCTCCTTTGAGGAAACCTACTTCTCCCTCCCATTCACTACTGGGCCCAATTGAAGCTACCCCCTCCCAGTTGACGCTACTGTTGACGAGTTCTTCCACGTATTTGAAATTGTACACTCCTGTAAAAGCCCCCCCTACTCTCCATAGAACTCTTTTACCCTCAGAATCGTTGATGTTCCTCAGATAGGTATAATTAATATCTCCCCTTCCATTTATCAAATTACTCTCTCCATGAGAAGCTGAGAGCCATCCGAATTGACCACCAGCCATGTCAAAATCATGTACCCCTTTTTCAGTACGGGAGAGGTAACCAATATGAATTCTTGCACCCGGTCCATCAAATGTACTTTGCTCCATTTTGGTGTCTCTCATTTTTGCATATAGAAATCCATATTCAAAAACCAGATATCTATCCTTCGCTAATCTCCGCTCTACACGCTCGGCTTTTCTTTCAGCCCGACGCAACTTTTTTTCATCCCTATCCTGAGCGCTCAACATGGATAGCCCAACAATGGTACTCAAAATTGCATATAGAAAATAGCGCTTATATATATGTGTCATACTTTATTCAAAAAGTTCCAAGATAAGATTTGCAGCTATATTGAGCAATGGAAAATAAGTTTCTTACTTCTTTGCAAAAAAGAATGTATACTTCTCCTTTATAATCTTGATACTCGAACCAGCGTGCAACATAGTATAGTACAGACAATTTTTTATATTTTACCTCAAAACATACTTTTATAAAAATGGAGAACATTGCATTGATAACCGGTACAGCAGGCAACCTTGGCAAGGCTGTAGCTAAAAAGCTCCTGGAAAAGGAATATATAGTATATGGGACCATGCTACATCATCAACAAACCCCTTCTTTAATGGAGTATGAAAAGTTTAGCAGATGGGAATTGGATGTAACGGACGCAGAAGCTTGCCAAAATTTCATCGAAAATATTGAGATAGATATCAGCTTCGCTGCATTAATTGTTGGGGGGTTTGATATGGGGGGGTTAGCAGAAACTACGTTACAACAATTGCGAAAAATGATCAGTCTGAATTTTGAGTCCACCTTTAATATGGCGAAAGTACTCTTTAACAAGATGAAACATCAGGGAAAAGGAGGAAGGATCGTAATGATTGGCGCCAAACCAGCATTGAATCCTTCTATGGGAACATTCTCTTTTTCCTACACGTTATCGAAAACACTGGTACATCACTTTGCGGAAATGCTCAATGCAGAAGGAAATCAATATGGAATAGTGGCTTCAGTTGTTGTACCTAGTATTATTGATACCCCTAACAATCGCGAAGCGATGCCAGAGGCAGACTTTGATACGTGGGCGACGCCTGAAGAAATTGCTGATGTAATTGCTTATATGGATGCACCTTCGGCAAGCATATTGAGGGACCCTGTTATGAAGGTTTATAAGGACGCATAATTTTTTGTCATGAAAGAGGTGGAAGTCAAAATCCTTGAAATTGATATACCCATAGTCGAATCACAAATCAAACAATTAGGGGCAGAAAAAACTTTTGATGGAGATCTACATGCATTATTCTTCGACGATGCTGATAGATCTATTACCCACAAGGGAGATGTATTGCGCATAAGAAAAGAAGGTCCGAGCGTTGTTTTGACTTATAAACAACACCTTTCGCAAGAGGAGACAAAAGTCATGCAAGAATATGAAATTACAGTCTCTGAGGTAACTAACATGGCAAACATATTAGCACTATTAGGGTTTTCCAGTATAAAAGAGACCTTAAAGCACAGAATAGAATACCGGATTGATCGAGTAGCATTTGTGATTGATCGATACAAAGGAGAAATGAGTTTCATCCCTCCGTTTCTTGAATTAGAAGCACAAAATAATGAAGATCTATATCGGGCGCTAAGAATGTTAGAGATTGATCCAAAGGATGCCAAATCATGGAGTACTTACGATTTAATACAGCATTACAGCCGATAAATAGCAGTATACTTCCACTTGCGCTGATCATGTAACTTGATTGATTAATTATTTGTATATTATGAGTAAGAAATAATAGCACGAATAGCGTAGATCTGTTCTAGGAACCTGAATGATAACTTTATGCATACTTGAGAGTATTTCATTACGCGATTCGTTCATCATTGACTCGTTCTTAAATTCTATATTATGCCAGGGTTCATCCGTCATTTTAACATATTGATTTACATCATATTTGTGTTAATAAGTTTTAGAACTTATGCACAAGTAGATAGAGGTGCTGGAACTAGTAATCAGCGAAGGACCTTGATCCTCAAAGAGACCGCAATCATAAATGATGAATCAGTTGTCCTTAAAGATGTGGATTCCGGTTTAGTATCTGGCTTGGCTTATCCCACATATGAAAACCTGGGAAGTATTTCATATTTCGAAGACCGGAAATTCAAACGTAAAATTGACAAGTACGAAAGTATTGCGAGATTGGACCCCAGAGAACTTCAGCATGCAAATGTACCCTATAGTATCGAACAGCTATCTGCAGGGGAAGCGTATGAATTGGACAAGTACTTGGAGGAATACATTCGAAACTTCGGGATAGAAAATTTTCGAATGGATAGCAAATATCTTTCCTTGGCTGCTAGTCTGAAAGAACACCAGAGTGATACTTCGATGGCGCTGTACTATTATTCTTTGTTGTACAAGCACCATCCACAAGGCCTTACTATGGCCAAAATGGCTCGGGACTCTTTACTGGAACCCTATCATGTAGAGTGGATTAGCGTTGATAAATATTTAGATTTAGCCAATGTCTTAAGTAAGATTGATACACAGCTCAGACCTCCGAGGATCGTCGAATCGATGGGAGCACAAATCAATTCTGAGCATCCTGAATATGCTCCCTACACACATGCCTCTGATCAAATACTCATCTTTACATCTAGAAGAGAAATTAAAGATCTTGCTGATCCCTTTATGCACAAAAACGAAGACTTATTCATTTCATACAGTATTTTTAGGGATGGTGTAATGGTGTGGGACACTGCACAGCAATTCAATGAGACCATCAATTCAAAATTTAATGAAGGTTCTGCTTGTTTGAGTCCAGACGGAAATTCCCTCTATTTTACCCGCTGTGGGGATAACACAAATGGGTATGGAGATTGCGACATTTACCAATCTAAGCGCATTGGGGATAATCAATGGGGTGAAGTGAAAAATCTTGGACAAGCTGTCAATTCTGTCTACTGGGAGTCTCAACCTCATATATCTCCAGATGGAAAGGTACTTTTCTTTACTTCCAATCGAAGAGGAGGATTTGGAGGAACAGATTTATATTTTTCCCTATATGATCACAAAAGTGATCAGTGGGGGCCTGCGTTCAACATGGGCCCCGTCATCAATACTAGTCAAAACGAAGTAACACCCTATTTTCATAAAATAAATCAGACATTATACTTCAGTTCTACGGGTCAACTGACCTCCTTTGGAGGATATGATATTTATAAGTCTCGAAGACTTAATCAACTTTGGAACAATACCAACAATACCTGGGAAGAACCCCATAACCTGGGCCCTTTGATCAACACTTTAGGAAATGAATACTACTTTGCGATCGATGGAAAGGGTGAGACTATATTCTTTTCCAGGTCTGACGGGAAGAAAAACCACTTAGAACAAAACTTCGACTTGTTTTCATTCCCTATGCCCATGGAAGCCCGCCCAGATGCGATTACTACTTTGAAAGGATATTTGATAGATGAAGAGACGGGTAAACCATTAGTAGGTACAGTTATGCTATTGGACCTTGACAGAGAGATCGAAATCCAACCCAAGAAGGCTAATGATAGAGGATATTTTGAATTTGACATTGTTAAAAACAACCGATATCGAATTGTGGTGATGGGACCGAACTATCTCACAATCAAAAAAGATCTCGACGTTAAATCAGATACAACTTTTAAAATTTTTATTGAAAGTTTTGAACAGAATAAGCCCCTGGTATTTGAATCCCTGGAATTTAGCTCCAATAGTTACAAAATGAGATCAAATATTAAACCTCAACTGGACGAATTAGTCGATTTTCTTACTAATTATGCTATGTTGAAATTAGTGGTTGAAGGGCATACAGATTCTGATGGAGATGAAAATGACAATAAAGTTCTATCAGAGAGACGCGCAAGAAATATTTCTGAATATTTGATGGCAAAGGGAGGTTTTGAGCCAGGTAGAATCATCGCCAAGGGATATGGGGAATCAAGACCCCTTGTTCCCAATGATACCGAAGCGCACAAAAAACAAAACCGCAGAGTTGAATTCAAACTCATTCTAGACAAAAATTATGATGGAGAAGGGATGCTACCCACTGAAGAAGAACTACATTTTAAACAAAAACAAGATATATCCAACGAGGAAAATATTTCTAAAGATCCTGAAGGGTAATACCTTTCGTCAAGATTTTTCGTATATAAATTAAAGGTAAGAAGAGTAGATTTGTAATTAATTTGATGAGCGCCAACTATCAAAGCTTAGATTCAGAAGAAATATCCTTACATATACCTCCTGCTTATGTTGACCTTATGAGGAAGACAGAGCAGAATCCTAAATACCATGGAGAGGGTAATGTACTGAATCATACGTTCCTTGTTCTCGATCAATATTATTACTTAACACAAAAAATTTCGCTTAGCAGTGATGATAAGGAGGTCTTGTATTGGGCTGCTATCCTTCACGATATAGGAAAACCCAAGGTCACTACATGGAAAAAGAACCGCTGGAGTTCGACGGGACATGAGAAAGCTGGTGTACCTATTGCTAGAGATATATTACTTAAACAACCACAAATTTCCCCCAGACAAAGAAGAAGAATATTAGATTTGGTGAGATGGCACCATTTACCCTTACGACTGGGACTGGCTGGTGCACCGTTAGACTCCTATCACAAGATAGCTATCAAAACAGATATCAGACTTCTTGGATTGTTTTCAATGATGGATTTACAAGGAAGAATCTGCGAAAATAGATCACAGATTGAAGACATTATTTACCACTTTAATGAAGTAATAGTACCCTACATGCTTGGCTTTTGGGGTAGTTGGAATCACCTACAATATGCTTATAGAAACATTGGTGGAGCTGCTAAGAATTGTATTTGGTATGCGTTAAAGGTCGCAAATTTTGATCTCATACGGTCAATTCTGTATAAGAATACAAAAAATCAATTTTTTGTAAATACTTGTTACTTAACCGTGGGTGCTCCAAGATCAGGTAAAACAGCTTATATTCAAACCGAGCTATCAGATGCTATTGTATTAACGCTAGATGACCCACACCCCTCATTTACAACCAAACGATCCACAGTGATCAGCCCATCTATTAAAGATTCCATCAAGACATTTATCTCTGATAATCAACCTATAGTAATTAATGGCCCTCATATTGATGAAGCAAAACGGCAACAACTTACAGATATCATAAGAGGATTCGACCTGGATATTCACTACCTATTCTTTGAGCGAACATTATCCGAGATTATAAAGAATAATCAAGATTCGGATGATCCATTGGAAGAAAGAGAGATCAGACAAGCATATCATCAGCTTTTGTTACCCCACCCTTGGGAGGCTCATAGTATTGACATTATCTCAGAACCTGTCGTTTGTCATTGATTGGAGTGGGTGGGAAAGGCTAAGGAATACCTTTTCTCCTATAATCATTTAACTCTTCCTGTAATTGAATAATTTTATCTTGCAACCTCAAAACCCGATCTTTTTGGGCAAGCATTTCCTCATAGTTTACTGGAGAATTAGGTTTGCTTTGAAAGGACATATTTCCCAATGAAATGGTAATTTCAAGTTGTAAAAAATCTAGTATTTGCTGTAATTCATATATTTTGATATTGTTGCGGGATAAGCGTTTTTGAAAATTGCTATATGTAATCCCTAAAGTGCGACTAGCAACTTCAGCTAGCGTGTAAGGGGATTCTTCCTTGATATATTTCACAAGCGTCTCTCCTAATTTTTCCATTTCCAACTGTGTTTCCATTTGAGATGTATTAGGGTTTTGATGCATGATTCCGAAAAAACACTACTATAGCATTGTATGTACAAGTGAATTGATAATACCCCCTTCTAAAGATATTAAACATTAAGGAAAAGCCACAAACACGTTTTAATTATCTATAATAACTTTAAAAGAGAACTTTTCTCATTGCCAGTAAGATATGTAGTATAATCACAAAACTGTTAACCTTACATACCGCGAAATCGATTTTTTTTCTACCAAATGTAGGAATAAACTGTATTTAAACGCTTTATATGTTTCATAT
>CAZZEC010000228.1:0-7625 GCA_964652565.1 uncultured Bacteroidia bacterium | reverse complement strand
TGTTGTTGGTTAAAAAAATGGCAATAACAGAACGGAATCCAGGGGTACTCCCTCCGTGCATGATGACTCCTTTGAACGTTAAAGAGTCAACCATTTCTTGTGCCAATTTTTCAAGGATTGTGGATCTGGCATCCTGAGCATAAAGGCTGATATTAAGACAAAAGAAGAGAACAAAATTAACTCCCAAGGTGAAGCCTAAAAGTAAAACTGTTTTTTTCATAATTTTACTATGCTTTAACGTTGATCAAAATGTGTTGGGTGATCTCTTTGTCTTCATAGACAAGGGAACTTTCTCAAGGTTGTAAATTGTTCTTAAGTACAGGATAAAAAACGGAGTAATTGAGAGAAGAGGTAAATTGGAGGTGCGAAACATCAACTATCTCAATCCCAATTACTCGATATGGAAGATACAGTGAAGGCTCTTAGATAAGAGCTTTCCATACATTTTATCGAACAAAGGCAACGCTTAACCATGATGAGCAAATTAGTACTGGCCGTTTTGAAAGTGTGTACGGTCAATTTTCCTTACTGGCTTTGTTGCTCAATCCTTCGGTTGCTTGTGGATAGTAATGGAATTACAACACCTTTAGGAAGCTGAATCGGTTCAGTTCACTTCTATTAGTGTCCACTTCACTGTATTTGTTGCTTAGGAGTAATTCCACTTTCGCCATTTTTGTGTCAAACAAGGATGACACATGCAGCAATTAATTATTACAACACTAGTTGTACTGTTTAGTATAAGCAGTTTGGCACAAAATTTTACTATAAGTGGATACCTTCGGGACGCAGAGACAGGAGAAGAATTGTTATACGCGACAGTTTCGGTTCCCGAGACTTCCCAGGGTATAACTACTAATCTTTATGGATTTTACTCGTTGACCCTGCCTCAGGGTACCTACCAAATCAACTACTCTTACGTTGGGTATGAACCAGTAATCCTCCAGGTAGAATTAACTAAGGATATCACACAAGACATCGATCTAAAAACTACTTCTGTTGAGCTGGAAGAGATTGTAATACTAGGAGAAAATGAGAATGATAATATTACTAACACAGAAGTTAGTGTACTCAGTCTAGATGTAAAAGAAATTCAAAAAATACCTGTAATCTTTGGAGAACAAGACATTCTGAAAACCATGCAGCTTCTACCTGGAGTAAGCGCCAGTTCTGAGGGTAGTAGCGGATTCTTTGTCAGGGGGGGAGATGCTGATCAAAACTTAATCCTACTGGATGAAGCCCCACTGTATAATGCTTCTCACTTATTAGGTTTCTTTTCAGTGTTTAATTCTGATGCATTAAAAGATGTTAAGTTGTATAAAGGAGGAATCCCGGCACAATTCGGAGGAAGAGGATCATCTGTAATGGATGCACGAATGCGAAATGGGAATATGAAGGAATGGGAATTGTCTGGTGGCATAGGGTTAATTTCATCCAGAGTAACTGTGGAGGGTCCAATTGTAGAGGACCAGGGATCGATTATCCTTTCCGCGCGTAGGACCTATGCTGATTTATTAGCAAAGCCATTCCTGGAAGATTTTGACGATTTCAGCCTATACTTCTATGATTTAAATTTGAAAGCCAATTACAAAATAGGAGAAAATGACAGAGTCTATGTTTCAGGCTACTTAGGAAGGGATGTGTTAGGAACAGATAATTTCGGTTTTGATTGGGGGAATAGGACCCTTACAACCCGCTGGAATCATATATTTAATAGTAAGTTGTTTTCGAATACTTCCTTTATCTATTCAGAATATGATTATGGATTTAACATAGAAAGTGGGGGGATAGAAATAGATTTAGATGCGGGAATTTATGACTATAACCTCAAGCAGGATTTTAACTTCTACTTGAATCCCAGTAATGTAATTACATTTGGCTGGCAAGGGATTTACCATCAGTTTCAACCCTCTACTTTCACTTTTGATGATGAGTTGCAGGATGCTGCACAAGAACAATATGCCCTGGAGGGTGGGATTTACATCGCCAATGAGCAAAAACTTTCCGACCGATTCCAATTAAACTACGGGCTTAGATTTAGCTCTTTCAGCAACATTGGAGCCTACACCGAGAAGGCCTTTAACGCTGTGGATGAAGTAATTAGTGAAACTAGCTATGGAAGTGGAGAATTTTATAATACTTACATCAATATCGAGCCGCGATTTTCTGCCACATTTCTATTAGAAGGGAACCAATCTATAAAGGGGAGCTATAACCGGAACGCACAGTATCTACACCTGCTTTCTAATTCTACTGCGGACTCTCCTACTGATTTATGGATACCCAGTAGCACGCTCGTTGAACCCACCATAGTCGATCAGGTGGCATTGGGATATTTTAAAAATTTTCGAGACAACACCTTCAAGTTTAGTATAGAGTCTTACTACAAAAACCTTCAGAATACTGTCGATTATGAAGATGGTGCTGAAATATTTGGAAATGCTGATATTGAATCAGAATTGGTGTTTGGTAAAGGCCGAGCTTATGGTGTTGAATTGTTACTGGAGAAAGTAAAAGGAAATTTTACTGGTTGGTTGAGTTATACCTTGAGTAAATCAGAAAGACAGTATGATGAAATTGCCGATGGAGAGTGGTTTTCCGCGCGGCAAGACCGAACACATGATCTTTCTGTTGTAGGTATTTATCAATTATCTCCCCGGTTATCCCTTTCAGCCAGTTGGGTGTATTATACGGGGGATGCTGTTACTTTCCCCTCCGGTAAATACTATATCGATGATAACTTAGTGAGTTTGTATTCAGAAAGAAATGCAGACCGCATGCCCGATTATCACCGCTTAGATTTAGGCGCAACGTGGAAATTGAGTAAAAAGGAATCTGCTTCCAGTGATCTGAATTTTTCGATATATAATGCCTACAATAGAAAGAATGCTTATTCTATTACGTTCGATACCAATGAAACTGGCATAACTGAAGCGACAAGATTGGCGCTTTTTGGTATTGTCCCATCAGTTACCTGGAACTTTAAGTTTTAATCAAGTCAGAATAATCTTGTTAATACAAAAATAGTAGCAAATGAAAAGTGTAAAATATATATTCGTCCTCGTCCTCGCGATGTGCTCATTTTCCTCTTGTGAGGATGTGATTGAATTGGACCTGGACACTACGGAACCACAACTGGTTATTGAAGGTACGCTGGATGCGGGTGCCCAAATTGCGAGGGTCCTCATTTCTCAATCGAATGACTTTTATGACAATAAGGTACTAACAACCATTTCCGGTGCCTCCATTTCTCTACAAAGTGAAATAGGTACGGTTTATACCTTGGCCGAAACCGCTTCTGGAATTTATCAGGCAGAGAACGTCGTTGTCAATCCTGGAGAGCAGGTTAGGATTACCATTGGAGTGGAAGGGAATCAGTATGAAGCGATTTCCTGGGTCCCTCATCCGGTTAGTCTCAAAGATATTGAAATAATTGAAGATGCAATAAATCCTCCCTTTGGAGGGGATGAGGAAGGGTCTATCGCACTCTCGGCAACCTGGGAAGACCCTGCAGGTATTGAAAATTTTTATCGAATTCGCACCTATGTTGACGATAAATTTCAACCAGATATTTATACCTTACTTAAAGATGTTTTCGTAGGTGATGGCGAAGAACTGACCATTCCCATTCAGGATCGATTTGAAGAGAACTCCACAGTTACCCTTGAATTACTCAGTACAGATGAACATTATTATGACTATTTTTTCCAGGTAGCCTCGGTAGCAGGGGATGGATCTAACTCAACGGCCCCCTTCAATCCTGTTGGCAATTTTAATAATAATGTACTCGGGTATTTTGGCATTTATTACTCCTCTTCGCTTTCAATTGATATTTAGACTGGAAAGCTACTTGTAATTTTCCAATACATAAAAGTAATCTCGGCTCGTTAAAACTATCCTTTTCATAACACTACTTCTACTCTTTGCCCCAAACCCGCTATTAACGTATATTCGGGTTGAATAACCTAACCCGTATGAGTCAAGCATATCAAGAGAAGACCCTCAATATTTGGAAAATTTTACCCCAAATTATGGGGCTGGTGCCACGACTGCCAGCGATTATTGCTAATATTAAAAAGACCAAAGCCGTCAAACCCGATGATCATAAGTCACTTGGGAAAATACTGGAACAGAATGCGATAAACTTCAAAGATAAACCAGCGCTATGTTATGAAGAGCGGCTATACACCCATGGAACGTTCAATGCTACCATTAATCAATATGCCAATTATTTTCTATCCCAAGGCGTAAAAGATGGGGATGTGGTGGTTGTATTCCTGGAAAACCGACCGGAATTAGTATTTATGATCGCTGCGATGGCTAAAATCGGTGCGGTTGCCTCTCTGGTTAACCCTAACCGACGCTCTAATGCACTGATACATAGTATTCAAGTAGATCAAGGAAACTTCTTTGTCATTGGAGAAGAACTGCATGAAGCCTTTGAAGAGGTGAAGATGCAACTGGAACTAAGCGATAACACACATATGTATTGGGTGAGAGATGATAAAGAAAATGAAGTACCAGCGGGGTATCAGGATCTCTTAGGACTAGTAGAAACATCTTCCGATCAAAATCCAAGTACGACGGGTCAGATTCTGGCCAAACAGAGATATGCCAATGTGTTTACCTCTGGGACAACAGGATTGCCCAAAGCTTCGATCCAGGTGCATAAAAAATGGGTGATGACCTATTACTGGTTTGGAAAGGTCAACCTCAATTTCCATTCCGATGATGTCATCTATGTTCCTATCCCGTTCTTCCATACCAATGCGCTCATCGTTGCCTGGCCTTCAGCAGCGGCAGCAGGAGCAGCCATTGCCATGAGGAGAAAATTTTCTACCTCCAATTTTTGGAAAGATGTCGAAAAGTACAACGTGTCTTCATTCATTTACATTGGAGAGATTTGTCGCTATTTACTGAATGCGCCGCATACTCCCCTAGAAAAAACACACCGTATTCGTAAGGTATTTGGAAACGGGCTGAGGCCAGAGATATGGGATGAATTCAAGGAGCGATTCAATATTCCCAAAGTGTTTGAATTTTATGGAGCAGCAGACGGAAATATCGCATTTACTAATACGCTCAATATTGACTATTGCGTGGGATGGACCGCAGTGGATTTTGCCATTGTAAAATATGACATAGAACATAATGAGCCTTATAGAAATGCTGAGGGCTTTTTCGAAAGAGTTAAGAAAGGAGAAACAGGGCTACTTCTCTCTGCAATCAATGAAAAATTCCCCTTCGATGGGTACGTAAACAAGTCAGAGAATACGAGAAAAATCTTTCGGGATGTCTTTTCGAGGGGAGATACCTGGTTCAATACAGGAGACTTGATGCGAGACATGGGATGCAAACATGTACAGTTTGTAGATAGGCTAGGGGATACCTTTAGGTGGAAGGGGGAAAATGTGGCAACGGCAGAAGTGGAGGGGGTAATCAATCGTTTGGAGAGTATCAGGACCTGTACTGTGTATGGGATCAAACTCGATAGATATGATGGGAGAGCGGGAATGGCTGCCATTACTGCTGGAGAAAATGGGTCTGAACCGGATTTAGGGTTGTTAGCCGAGACGCTTACTAGAGAATTGCCTTCGTACGCTGTACCCATTTTCATCAGGATTTGCGATGAACTGGAAACGACGGCTACCCATAAGATCAAAAAATTTCACCTGAAACAAGAAGGTATAGATACCCAGGACCCTTTGTTTGTGATGTTGCCTAATACACAATCCTATGTTCCGCTAGATCAAATGATACATGAGAGGATACAAAGAGGAGAATATGCTTTTTGATAGGTGCCCAGAGGGCAGAACACGCTACCACGCGTTCCTATTTATTAATTCATTTAAATAATACCCTAAATAGGCAATAACTTGAAAACTTATTATTTTCGTTTGTTAGTATATTTCCGTGAATAAGTTTTTATGCATAAATAACAAGTTTAATGTCACACTACACACTCCGCAACTCCCTCTTGCTATGTTGGCTATATTTTTCTTGTATCATCCTAAAGTCCCAGGGAGTAAATCCGCAGAATCTCTTCGATACGGGACTGAATATGGGATATCTTACAGGGCATAACGAAAAAGGTGTGGAACAACAAGAGGCGCCTATCTGGGCGGGGAATGCTTCTGCAGAATGGCTAAGTAGCTGGATGCCAGGAGCAGTTACTCCAATTACTCCTGAACTGGAAACTCCTCAGATAGCCCAAGATGAAATGATGAGAGCCATTCGTCAGATGCAAGGTTGTACAGAAGCCTATTTCAACCTTCGTCTCAGTCTTTACCAGTTGGGGTATACCTTGGGTCGTGCAGTGGTTGAGACAGGATATGATTGCGCTTCTTGCCTGAAAACAGAATTACAAAAATCCTCTATAGAACTCAGAACGATTGGTCAGTTTCTTACTAGTCAGGGTTGGCAGGACCTCTCCACAGAGCTCAATACCGTTGCACAGGGAATCGACCCCAATCTCTCTGGTCAGTTGGCCCTTCAACAAAATAATGGACAGTTTGGATACCTGCAATCTGTGCTCAATCGCGTCAATGAAATGTTACCGGATGACCTCATTCTTTGCAATGGAGAAGTAGTAGAATCCCAGAACCCTGAACCCCCAACACAGCGTAAGCAACCACGTCCCGAAAAATCTCAAAAGGAAAGGAAACGAAAAGTATTTTTAACAGTGGGTTATACGGGTGCTACGCTAAAGGGAGAATCGGGCACAGACTCTCAGCCGGGAGATGGATTTTATGTAGGCTTAGATATGGCGCTTGGTGATCCCGTGTTTCTCATGTTGGGAGTGGATTTTTTTAGAAATAGTGCCGGGGAGGAATTTTTTATTCCTGGTACAGGTCAGATAGGAGATCCTGGAGAGTACATTTCTGCTTTTCGTGCGCGTTTGGGGTTGGGAGGACATGTATTAAAAAGAGATGAATTTACGTTGACGGTGTTTGGAAGTGCTCGACTACTTACTTCCAACAACATAGATGGAGAGCTACTCAGTATAGGAGATGCATTGGTTCAAGATAATCCGATTCACTTAAATCTTGGAACGTATATTAGTTACGGATTATTCACGGTACATACTTCTTACGACATCGGGTTAACCCCACAACTAAAATATAGAAATGAAGAAATGAGCTATCGCATTTGGAATCTGGGACTCGGTATAAGACTATAAGCTATATGAGTTTAATAGTTCTCTTGAAACATATATTTCGCTCAATATCTGGGAGCAGAAGTATTTGGATTTGCTTCTTTTTCTGTATGTTGGGAAATGGGGGTATCGCACAACTTCACGAAGACGACTATCAGCAATTGATCAGAAAGGAATTAGGTGGTGAAATGGAAGTTGCTGTGCAAAGCGGATATGTAGATATATTGACTGAGCAATATGCCATTGAAGTCGAGTTCGCCAATAAATGGAAACAAGCTATAGGGCAATCTATCTGGTATGGGATGCAAACGTCAAAGAAGCCAGGGATTGTGCTCATCAAGGAAAAAAGTGCAGATGAAAAATATGTGTTACAACTAGGTTCTGCATTGGGCTATGCCGGATTAAGTAAGCAGATCAAGGTATGGGTATGGCCAGATCAGTTTAGTAAAACGCGCGGATTTACAGAAGAAAC
>CAZZEC010000227.1:0-7718 GCA_964652565.1 uncultured Bacteroidia bacterium | reverse complement strand
ATCCTGCTGATATGTACTAATGGAATAAGAAACATCTGACAATATTGACAAGCCATGATACCAGCACCGTTTACCGGAATTCTGTAACTTGAGTACATACTGGCAGGAGCCTACGTGTTTCGTCTGTGTTAACAGGGGATTTGAGAGTACAGGAGGAGATACAATATGTCTTTCCTCTGCCAGAGGCTTTCCAATGGAGGAAAAGTCTGTATGGAATTGAAACCTTTTAACACTCACCCATCCAATAAATACCATTGAACAAGCAGAAAAGATGACCAGCAGGTCTAACCAGTACTGTGAGATAATCATTAACATGTTGAATCCTTATTGGCAATTAATCCTTAATTACTATTATTTTCGACTTATTACAGCCCAGAGAAAGTATGACGAAAAAACATTTTCCTGCCATTAAACATCCCCAGACGAAATAGACAGAAGAACAATCTATTTGATTATTTAATTCTTCTGTAATATTAACGGCATAATAAGTGCCAATATGTGATCCATGTAAGAATTACAACAATAAAAGAATGCTAAAATTTTATTGTTCTTATGCGGGAATTTTTTTGATAAATTTACTTACATCTTGATTTATCTGTTCTGAGACGTGGCTTTGTTGATTAGAAGCTACTGCTTGCATGTCGCCCACTGCACTTTGAGGAGAAAGCTCTCTCCTTCTAACGGTTATGTGGTTCATTGACAAATGTTTGTGCTTAGCTCTCAGCGTTTTATCTCTCGAACGTATCACAAAAAATGCAACCCCCATAAGAATTAAGATCAAAATCAAGTAAGTTGTCTCCAGATAAACGATGGAGATATTTAAAAGTGGCGATACTAAAGGAATACTCAAGTCAGGAAGCATAAGCAGGGATATACAATTCATGATAAATCTTAAATGTTATCAATGACCAATCGTGGATTGATTTATTTTGATATTATCAAATATACACTAACTATTACATCAATATCAATATACATTCGATGAACGGCTAAAAATCCGGTATTAATAGACTTATTATTTCTACATCCGTCTTAAATCTATGGATGGCCTGATATTACTAAGCTACTTACGAGTCTGAAACTTAATCGGTTTTCATAACATCCTACTTCATCAATTCCTATATCGAATAGGTTAACTTTTAAATAGACGATTAAGTCGGCTATTTTCCATTTAGCCACTCAATAATTGTTACGAAGGATCTAACAATTTAGTTGGCACCCAGGCAAAATAGATTCCACTAAAAGAGGTTATTGCGGTAAGAAAATAAAAAAGTACACTCACTGTAATCGCTACTCCCTGGTCAAGATGTAACACTTCCGCTCCCAGCAAGAATACAACTTCTCTGGAACCTATTCCACCAATTGTCAAAGGCAATACGGATACAATAGATGAGATCAGGAATACAAAACCGTATCCCCAAAAATTATTGCCGATCCCCATAGCCATTAACAGGCAAAAAATCGTCATTAGTTGTAGAGATTGCACAAGTAAGGATAACAGGTGGGAAGTAATAAATATATTAATTAATTTCTTAAATATCTTTTGAAGTATTACATAATGTATCACATAGGCAACGATAATTCCCATGATTATGATCCAAACATCTAACCATTCGTAAGGCAACTCAATCATCTGGGTGAAGGCCAGGGCAAATACTCCTAAAGCGACTAAACCATTTACTCTATCCAGCAGTAATATGCTGATAATATCTTTTAGCTTGGCCTCAAATCGTTTATTCAACCAGTAGGCTTTGTATCCATCACCTCCAATTCCCCCCGGGAGAAATAAGTTGTAATACATACCTAGCAAATACAGCTTCACATTCATCCGATGACTAATGTTTACATCAATTGCTGACAAGTGATCATTTAGACGAAATGCTGCAATTAACTTTGAGCCTAAAAATGTTAGCCATGCCAGGAGTAAGAAAGCGACATTTGAACGCCGGACTAATGACCATGCTTCCTTAAAATCTATTTTGGTAATGACAAAATATATAGCTAGCGTGGTAACAATAAGCTTGGCAAGCAGCGTCAGATATGTTTTATATGACTTTTTCACTCGTTACCACTTCTCGAATTTGGTATGCTTTTTTATTCTGAGACTCATAATATGTTCTGATGAGAACCTCTGTTACGATTCCGATGGTAATAAATTGGATACCTCCAACTACAAGCATTACCCCCAACATCAACAATGGCTTACCCCAAATATCCTGCCCTAAAATTTTTAGTATAACCAGGTAGATATTGATTAATACACCGACAAAAAATATGAAGAACCCCAGGAAACCAAAAATATGCATAGGTTTCTGCAAATATTTTTGGAAGAATAACATGAGTACCAGATCACTGAGCACCCGAAAAGTTCGTCCTATTCCGTACTTGGATTTACCAAATTGTCTGGCGTGATGCTTTACATCCACTTGCGTAATTCGAGCTCCCTGTAACGCTGCCAATACGGGAATAAACCTATGCAATTCTCCATATAAACCCAGGTTTTTTGCAATCTGACTTTTGAATATTTTTAATGTGCATCCATAGTCTTTAATGTGTACACCTGTCAGCGACCGAATCATGGAATTGGCTATTTTACTCGGGATCTTTCGCAATACAAATCCGTCTTTACGGTTGGCCCTATTTCCTGCGATCATATCCCATGGCTCATGCTCTATCTTATCTAATAACATGGGGATATCTTCAGGATCATTTTGCAAGTCCCCATCCAGGGTAACTATATATTCTCCCTGAGCATGATCGATCCCTGCCGCCATTGCCGTACTTTGCCCATAATTTTTCATTAATTCTACGAGGCGAACATGACCATCCATATGCTTGCGAATTTCTTCCGGTGTACCATCTGAACTTCCATCGTCAACTAATATGACTTCATAATCAATTCCAATTAATGCCGCATGTATTTGCTCCAATAAGGGATGAATGTTTTCTTTTTCATTCATCACTGGTATTACTAAGGAAATTTTTACCACAACACTCTGTTAATTAAATGTTACTAAATTCAAATGGATATTCAGTCTACTATCAAACTCAAAATGTATTTCAGCAGATCTGCCCGCTAACTGACCATCGGTACAAATGTAATAAGCTCCATCGTATAATTTATCCGTTACCTGGATGATCTTACCACGTCCTCTTTCTATGTAGTAAGTCAGGTGGTGTTCGAATTCAAAATTTGGAAAAACATATAAAGGTGCATCATCAGTGATCTCAACTATCTTCATACCGGAAATCTTCGCATCTGTCCATTTATCATGTTTATATCTATGAGGCAGTACAAACCAATCAAACCCTAACCGAAATAGCATCATAATGATTGTAAAAAGGATAAATCGCTGGGGGGGAATTCGTACATACAAATATATTATAACGATAAATCCCACGAATAAAGACACGACTTTGAGGACTCGAAAGGGTACGTCATTGAGATCTTCTACCCCCAAAGCAGCCCAGACTCCTACCCCTGCCATGATTGATACTCCCAAAAACAGGTATTCTATAACCCTAAGGATTCCGGGATAATGAGACCGATTTCGTACAAATCCAAATGCGATGATAATAAATACAAAAGGGTAAAGCATGAATAAATATCTGGGATAGGTTTCGGGCGATAGCCAGTACACCAGACTATTAGCAGTAAGAATATATAACGAAAATTTCAGGAACGGATGAGCATGAATGACTCCTCCCATGCCTTTTCGGAATACAAAAATCACATATAAAGACCATGGTAACAGATGCATGATCTGTTCAAATGGAAATGTAAAAGGGTGTATTAAACTCTCATACCAGGGTTTATCCAGGACTGTTCTTTTACTAGACTCTCCCCAAAGATTGGATAAATAACCTTCTATGTCTGGATTTAGTTGAAAATAACTATAATAATAGCCCCCAATGATTAAAAGCCCAATGAATCCACCAAGCAGGTGCTGCCACGAAAATAATTTTTTCCAATCTTTTTGATATATGAAAAAGGTAAGTAAGGTGATTCCTTGAAACACGATGGATGGTAACCCTTTACATAGAAATCCTATGGCAGTGATTACGTATGTTGCTACAAACAACGTCAAAAGCTGTTTACGTTCATAAAAGTATAACACTGCCATAAACCCCAAAAAAGTCAACCACGAATAAAAGATATCTATATGGCCTAGTAGACCCGAGTAGATCAACATTCTACCACATGTTACGTACATGATCCCCGCGATGATGCCAATTTCTCTATTGAGGTAGTAACGTGTGACTTGATAAATGGTGATCCCAAAGAGCATCAAAGGAATGACTGAAGGCAGTCTTACGATCCATTCAGAAAAACTCCCTGCAGACTGAAATACAAGGACCAATATCCAGTTGTAAAACGGAGGCTTATTGTAATACAGTTCTCCATTAATCGTAGGAACAATATAATTATTAGAAAATATCATCTCCATAGCAACTACTACTCGCGTAGGTTCATCAGCCATGATGGGTGTTAATCCTAAGTTTGTCAGATATGCAACAGGGATGAGAATGAGACAAACTATCAACAGTACCGAATCATGCTTTTTTAGATACTCAATGACATTTTCTATCATGGGCTAAAAATAGTGGAAAAAAGGAGAATGTGGAAATACTTGAATTTGAGTGAACTTTCAATGATATTTACAAAGTAATATTCAACAATCAAATTAACCCTTATGTCTAAAAATGCCTTATACCCAGCTTCAATTATGACGCTGATGGCTGCATACATCGCATTATTGTCATACAGGGCTTCGAATAAAGACATTCCTACTCCTGTATATGCATTCTACGATACAACCTTTGTCCAGATTAGTGTTGATCCGGCGGCAGAATTGTATGATGTATATGGTATTTACAACAATATCCTGGAAGGTCAACGCCAGATTGTTAAAGCAGAGATACTACCTGATAGCTCCTATCAGTTGGCTTTTCAGGTAAATAGCCCCAGACCGGCTTTTATATATATCAATGATGAGGCTGTGGGCGTATTTCTCACACCCGATAGCAACTTAGTGATGAATGTTGATATGTCTCTAGCTTCTTTGAGGATTGATAGCATCCAATTTTCTGGGTATACTTCAAAGATTGCCGAATATTATCGACAAAAATCCCTTCGATTTAACAACATTCATCTACGCTCTAGCAGAAATACGCTTCCTATGGGTGAATTTTGCCATTATTCTTACAAGTTGGATTCAATGGCAGAACAAGAAATCACGTTTCTTGCGCTATATAATCTCAATACTCCTTTACCAGAATGGTTTATCGCTTTTGAACAAAGTGAGATTGCATATCACAAGGCTTATCTCAAATTATCAGGAAGTGCGCTCTTAGACGAACACAGTGAATGTCTGGATGAAGTACCCCTCAATAACGATCAGGCAGTGTTCTCTTATTACTATTATTTGTACCTCAAGGCCTATATCAAAAAGGAGCTCACTCAAAAAGAACAACAAGCCAACCTCAATGAACCGGATGTACAGCTAGCCATTGCAGATACATTATTAAAAGGAAATATTCACGACGTATTTTTGACCAGGACCATTTTCGAACTTATACAACGCAGCCAGATCAATCTGGCCCATGAATTACTAGACCAATACAAAGACAGATTCAATAGTAAAAAATATTTGCGTTTCTTAGATTTTCAGCTCAAACACGCTGCTACCTGATCATCCATTTTTTATCTCATCACAAACCTTTTTTGCAGGATTGTTTTGCATAGCTGATAAATTCTGTTGTATATTAGTTGAGATAAGTAGAAGTGCAAATAAACTAAGGAAGAATTATGGGATGTGGATCTTGTGGTAGCGGGGGATGCTCTTCTACGGGATGTGGCCGAAATGGAGGGTGTGCTACGGGCGGATGTAATAAGCTCAACACCTTTGACTGGCTAGGGAATATGTTGGCACCGGATCAAACGGAGGCTGACAATGTATATGAAGTACGATTTAAAAATACCCGTAAAGGTTTTTATCGAAATGTTCATGGATTACGACTCTTTATAGGAGATGCAGTAGTCGTCGAAAGCGACAGAGGATATGACGTAGGAACATTATCTCTTGGAGGTATAGTAGCCCGTCTCCAGATGAAGAAAAAACATTTTGATAAGGACATCGTCGATCTCCCCCGAATATACCGAAAAGCAAACGAGCGAGACCTTGAACAATGGGAAACCGTTCGGAATCGCGAGATAGAGACTCGAATAAGAGCTAGAGAAATCATAGATGATTTAGGCCTTGATATGAAACTCAGCGATGTAGAGTTTCAAGGGGATAATGCCAAAGCTATCTTTTACTATATCGCTGATCATAGGGTTGACTTCAGAGAGCTCATCAAAATTCTCGCTAGAGAGTTTCGTATTCGTGTTGAAATGAAGCAAATTGGCCTCCGCCATGAAGCAGGTCTTGTAGGAGGAATTGGTTCGTGCGGCAGAGAATTATGTTGCTCTACCTGGCTTACTGAATTTAAGACCGTCAGTACTTCCGCCGCCAGATACCAGAACCTTTCTCTCAATCCTATGAAAATATCGGGTCTATGTGGTAGACTTAAATGTTGTCTCAACTTTGAGCTGGACTCCTATCTGGATGCGCTTCAGGATTTTCCCGAAGTATCACAGCTCACCACCCACCGTGGTGTTGCCAGACTCCAAAAAACGGATATCTTCAAAAAGAGGATGTGGTTCTGCTATGATAATGAATCCATATGGCATCCACTTGATGTAGAGGAAGTAAAAAGGATTGTCGAGCAAAATAAAGCGGGAAAAACTCCGGAAATGCTCAAGACTGTCGTAATTGAAGACAATCCGGTAACCACTAAGGACAAGGATTTTGACTTCGTAGATGTGGTAGGAAAAAATGTGCCGCAAACAGATACTTCCCACAAGTCCAAAAAGAAAAAGCGGAAAAAACCACCTTCAAAAAACAGAAAACCCAATGAATCAAAATCCAGAGCATCTGGTAATAAAAGTGGGAGCAATCAGCAAAAAAGTAGGGAAGAGGTAAGTAAATCTTCACATGAGAAAAAGCGACCACCTAAAAGTGGACAAGCACAATCAAATAATTCTCGATCGAAGCGCAAGAAAAAATGATGTTATTTGAACGTACGTTATCTCATAAGTCCTTAATTGTATATCTTATGAGCGTATTTATCTATGTATGCTTGGCTAACAATTGTTTGTATGAATTTGCGTTTCAGATATTTTTATGAGAATTTCTTAGTAATCATATGTTTCGCAGTCGCAGGTTGTACCAGCGATAATATCCAACAATCCATGGACTTTACCGATGATTGTTGGCATATGCAAGACACCCTTGAATACCAATTTCCTTCTCCATCCAGGTTAGATCAAGGTAATCAATACCTCTATGTAGATTTTCTGGAGCAGTACGCTTTCAGAAATCTTTTTCTGAAGCTTATGATGAGTCATCCCTCTGGTTGGTCAAAAGATACACTGATTGAAGCGGTCATGGTTGATGAAGTAGGTTTCTGGATGGTAAAAAAGAATGCTGGAACATACTCCTATATTTTCCCCTATCAGTTACCTTCTCCTCCTGATTCATTAGATACTTATACACTCAAAGTAACTCAATATATGCGGGATAGCTCTCTATGCGACATACGATCTGTGGGAATCATTGCATTACAAAACTCAGCCCCTTAGTGAGAATTCAGCGCAATTGCACCAAATTTTATAC
>CAZZEC010000226.1:0-7789 GCA_964652565.1 uncultured Bacteroidia bacterium | reverse complement strand
CGTTCCTGTCCAGCGTCTTGCTACGTGTATTAATTACAAAATCGTGATACTTTATTTTCAATGTGATAGTTTTTCCAGCAGTAGGAATGGCCTGCATGCGCTGAGAGACTCTTTGTGTAATCTTATTTAATTGTTCCAGCATTTCTTCTTTATTTGAAAGGTCACTGGAGAAAGTGTTTTCCGCTCCAACGGATTTTCGTATTCTATTGGGTTTTACAGGACGGTCATCAATAGCTCTTACCATTCTGAAATAATGTCTACCGGCTTTTCCGAACTTATTAGCCAGTTCTATTTCTGTCCGATCTTTGAGATCTTTTCCATTGTGAATACCCAAGCGATTCATCTTTTCTGCGGTCTTTTTACCTATTCCATAAAACTTTTCTATGGGAAGTTCTTCTAGGAAGCGCAAGGCATTTTCTGGAGGGATGAGTGTGATTCCATTGGGCTTATTAATATCTGTAGCCACTTTAGCAAGAAATTTATTAATGGAAATACCAGCAGATGCAGTCAATTGAGTATCTTCCCAGATATCTTTTCTGATAAGCTGTGCGATCTTGGTGGCATGTGAAATTCCTTTTTTATTCTCAGTTACATCCAGATAAGCTTCATCTAATGAAAGAGGTTCTACAAGATCAGTATATGAAAGAAATATATCTCTGATCTGATGAGATACTTCTTTATATCTATCAAATCTGGGCTTAACAAAGATAATTTCTGGACACAATCTATAGGCTCTGGATGAAGGCATCGCCGATCTCACACCAAATTTTCTGGCCTCGTAGCTGGCAGCGGCTACAACACCCCTTTCCCGTGAACCTCCTACAGCTACAGGTTTTCCTTTTAAATTTGGATTATCTCTTTGCTCAACAGATGCGAAGAATGCATCCATATCTACGTGTATAATTTTTCGATGCATAGCACGTTGAACTGTTTCTCCCTGTATCATGAGCGCATTATTTCCTAGCTTTTATGTAACTTACATTTTGTTTAAAACGTTTTAAATTCGTGTTATGGTACAAATATTCATCCTTACAATGACTCGTCATAGGATGGATATAATATACATAAAGAAATAGCGCTATAATTTCTAAAAACATATATTATGAAATATAGTATTAAAAGGTGCAGTTGTTTTTTATTGGGTATTTTTACTGTGTATGCTTCGTTTGGACAGGCCATTCAGGTGAAAAAAAAATCCACTCCTTCTACAGTTGAAACCCCACTAAACGGTTCGTTGGGAAATACAACTTCTAAGTTCTCCCAACCTGTTACGATTTCATCTGATACATTACCCCCTACAACCGTAGAATGGAAGGAAGAAGTATACGATTTTGGAGAAATCGAGCAAGGGACCCGCGTGAGCCATACATTTCGATTTACAAATACTGGAGAACACCCATTGAAATTATCCAATGTGAAACCATCATGTGGGTGTACTACTCCCAATTGGACCAAAGATATTATTCAGCCTGGAGAGGAGGGGTTTGTTGAAGTAATTTTTGATTCTGCAGGAAAGCTTGGATCTCAAATGAAAAGTATAACGCTCTTTCTCAATACTACAGAGTTACGCAAAGTGCTTCGTTTTAAAGGTTACATTATTGAAAAAAAGAGCTAACAATAGATGCTGAAAGAATCTAATCCAGACACTTTCAGCATCTTCTACAAATATTTAAGCTGCTAAGCCCTTCTGTTTCGCGTAGGCTTTAGCTGGTTAATAAATTTATCTACTTTGGACTTCTCTTCTTTACTTAAATATTGATAGATTCTGGAGAAGTAAGGTTGATCAACTAGAAAGTGGAGAATTTCAGGATCTGAGATTTCTATATTATGTGCCCTAAGCCTGGCTAACATAGTTGGTATCCATGTATACTTCCCATACAACATTTGAAGACTCCCGCTTCCCGGTCCTCCATTTTTTACTGTCATTAGCCTGGCTGAACGCCCATTTGAACCACTCTGAGCCATAGTCGTAATCTCATTATCCCCTAGAATCTGTTTTTTGGCATGTTCATACGTTCTTTTTGCTACCTTTTTGTCTTTAAATGACGTTTCGGTGACATATTGCGTTGTTTGAATAAAAA
The DNA here is from genome assembly GCA_964652565.1 of uncultured Bacteroidia bacterium. Taxonomy (GTDB): domain Bacteria; phylum Bacteroidota; class Bacteroidia; order J057; family J057; genus JBCCTX01. The sequence continues at coordinate 5,708 of CAZZEC010000226.1, read as the reverse complement.
GTTTTTGTATAAATAACTTAAATGCACTCACATTATACATGTACTGTTCACCCGTTGCGTATTTTACCTTTCTTCTTACATCCTCAACGTATACAAAGCCTCCTACTGATATATAGTATCCTCTAAGGTTGACAGTATCCAGCAATAATTTGAGGGGTGAGTAATGTCTTTTAACTAGTTGGTTACTTCTGGGATCTTTAAAATTTATATCCTGTTTAGGCAGCCAATCAGTGTGAAAGACCACTTGTTTTTTCTGGGGATTGTATTGTCCATATTTAATAAGAATATGGCGGGTATATACTTTTTCAAATGGTTCAATATTTTTTTTAGCTAACCATTTATCTACGAATTCGATATGTTTCAAATCTGCATTATGATCACCCAGCAATGTTATATTTTCAAAAATATTGTCTAAGGCCTCATTGATATGTTGCAAAGAAGTAGAAGCTTTATCTCCTTTATTCACATAGTATACAGTACCTCGACTAGTTCTAAGTAGACAATTGTCTATATAAAAAGACATCTTTCCCCACGTGCCAAAATCCAGTGTTAAGGATTGTGAAGAAACAGAAAAATTACCTTTTAATTCAGCATAGGCAGATAATCTAAATTGATTATTCATACTGAAAGGGTAGGAATTGATATAGTGATTAATAAGCGTTTCCATACTGTACTGAGTACTTCTTGTACTCTGACCCTGTGAAAACAAGCAAAAGGAACTAAGGGTAAAAAACAGTAGCAATTTTCTCATGACGGACTCGTAAAAAAGAGTTTTATTCAAAATCTCTGAGGATGTACTTCAAAGGTATTAAATCAATAAAGCTTTCAAAATACTCTATTGTAAAAGAAAAAATTATATGTGTAAAATGTTAGCAAAAAATAATACTCAAATATATTGCCAAACGTTTAATTAGTTCTTAAAAAATTTACCTCATATGTGCATGTCCGATAAGATGTACACATATAAGGCAAATAATTTAAATTCAGTAGATTAGAATTGTGTGACTGAGAATTGTAAGTAGCAGAGTTAATCTTTGCTCACAGGAACCTTGTAGGTCTTATAGTAGCAACTTTTGTATCGGGATTCTCTACTTTGTTCATTCGATTTTGGGTTGGCATTCGTTTCCAGCCCAGAATTTGAACGGCTTTTCAAAGAGCAAGTCTTAACTGCACGACATTTCCTGTAGGAGTTGTTCTCAGAACGCTTAAACATCTGCGCAGCTGTTAGAAACACTGCAATCACTGTTAACAAGATCCAAAAGTTTCTTCTTTGAGGAGAGAGCATGATCAATAATATTAAAATGTGGTTTCCTTAAATTTACGAATTAATAATAAATTCTGTTGCTTCCAGGTTGGATAATTGTAAAAAAATAAGCTAAACATTTTAAACTTTTTTTGTATCTAAGTCCAATCCTTACAGAACATCAGCCACTTAGAATGATAAGTGGACTAATTTTAAATATTTTCATGTAATATTATTTGTGTATTCAACAATAGACGAAATTTTGTGAATAGTCTTACCATATATAAATCATCAGCAGGTAGTGGAAAAACATTCACCTTGGTATTGGAATATCTAAAATTAGTAATTGCCAATCCTCATAGATATAAAAACATACTTGCTATTACATTTACCAATGCCGCTACCAATGAAATGAAGCGCAGGATTGTGGAACGGCTTATGGAACTCGCTACATTAAAAGGTGATGCATTAACATCAAATCTTGTGTATAAGCTTCTGGAGCACCATTTTGATCAACATGCACCTGGACAGAAGCCTAATATTCAGCTTCAGGCACAAAAGGCCTTGGATTTAATATTGAATGATTACACAAACTTTTCCATAAGTACTATCGAACGTTTTTTTCAACGAATTGTGCGTGCATTTACCCGGGAATTGAATATCCCAATCGGATATGAAGTCGAAATGCGACAACACCAGGTCCTGGAACAAGTGATAACAGATATGTTGCTAGTTGTGGGGAAAGAGTCCTCACTTACTCAATTATTAAAGCAATTTCTAGATTTTAATCTCTCAGAGAATAAAAGCTGGAATGTACATCTGATGTTGAAAAATTTGGGGCAGCAAGTATTCAAGGAACAATTTCAGCAGTTGAATGTAAAGACTCCTCTCAATCAATCACATATTAAGATTATACAGGATACAGCTAAGGAATTGCTCAGTATACGTCGACAATTTGAGGGATATATGTTGAGTCAGGCTGAAAAAGCAATTGATATTCTTAACCGTGAAGGGTTGTCATTAAATGATTTTAAATATAAATCACGGGGGAGCGTGCCTTCTTTTTTCTATAGAGTGAGAGATAAAAAAGATTTTGAACCCAAAACACGGCAAAGAGAAGGTTGTGAAAAGATGGATCTATGGATGGCTGCTGATGCTGATCGGATTACTTCTTTTGACAACGCGATACAACAGGGTTTAATAGATATACTGGCTCAAATGATTGATTATTATGATAGTCATATTACGGATTATCAGACAGCGGTATCTGTGTCCAGCTCTATTTATAGTTTTGGTGTCATGTATGATATACAGCAGAAGTTGGCTCAGTATCGCCAGGAAAATCACCAGTTAATTATTTCAGATACTTCATTTCTTTTGGGGTTAATATTACAGGGAGGGACAGATCCTCCGTTTATTTATGAGAGAGTGGGTACTAGATATTTTCATTATCTCTTAGATGAATTTCAGGATACATCAGACATGCAGTGGGATAATCTTTTCCCCTTACTCAAAGAGGCAATGTCTCAGGGGCTATATGATTCTTTACCCTTTAACCTTATTGTTGGAGATGTGAAACAATCCATTTATCGCTGGCGGAATGGGAATATGGATTTGTTGAATTACAAGGTAGAGAGGCAAATGTACCAGACATTTGGAGAATTACCTCAGGAGGAACATCTTACTTCCAACTGGCGTAGTGCAAAGGACCTTGTAACGTTCAACAACATCTTTTTCGAACATGCAGTAACAAATATTGCTCAAGAATTAGCACAGGATCAAGATACAGGTATACATCAGGCTTACAGGAACATCGAACAGGAAAGTAAAAAAGATATTCGTGGATTTACGGGGGTATTATTCCTGGAGCATGAATCTTCTTACCAAAACCCCCATGCGCTATCCTGGAAGGATCGTGCTGAAGGGAAAACACTGGAACTGATTCACCAACTGTTAGAAGAAGGGTTTAGAGAATGTGATATAACACTTTTAGTTAGAAGAAATAGCGAAGGAGTTCGTTTAGCCCAGTTTCTGCAAAAGCATGATATTAAGGTAGTTTCAGCTGAGTCTCTGTTACTTATGCGTAATAGTAAGGTGATTTTGATTCATGCATTCTTAACATATTTGGTGTATGATGAAGATGAGGTGGCTCGTGCAACACTTAAATATTACCTCCATCAGTTTATGGATGTAGGTAAGACGGAGCATACAACATTTGCAGCACATGGTGATGATCCATTGTTAGCAGAAATCATATCACAGAGAGATCGTTTGTTACGTATGTCTGTTTACGATTGTGTATCATTTTTCATTCACCATTTTTCTTGGTTATATACTCCGGATACCTATGTGTTAAGCTTCTTAGGAGCTGTATTAGAGTACACACAGTTAAATGATTCCAGTATCATAGGTTTTCTTGAATGGTGGGAAGATCAAAAGAACAGTAGAGCAATTGCATCTACTGACGAGCAAGATGCTGTACGGATTATGACAATACACAAGTCAAAAGGGTTGGAGTTCCCTGTTGTGATTATTCCCTTTGCTGATTGGCAGTTAAAACCTAAAACAGGAGATTTTATCTGGATTCCTCAACCCGAACGAGAACCTTATGATAAATTTGACTACTTACCCGTGAAGATTTCCTCGAAGCTTGATCTTAGCCATTTTCAAATGCGATATCAAGAGGAAGTGCTTGCAAGTTATACAGACAACCTAAATCTTTTATATGTAGGATTTACTCGTCCCCAACATAGATTATATATCCTTACCAGAGACTTTGATAAAGAAATTAAGAACATAACTCAAGTTGCACATATCATAAATCGTGTAATAAAAGTTGATATGAATATGGAGGCTATTGACGAGCAGCTATGGGGATTTGGGGAGACAGTTCCTTACGTTATCCCTGAAAATGAAAAAGAACAGGAAATGCTAGATCTAGTTACACTTGAACATATTGGTAAAGATTATAAACCGGATATTTCTATACGGTTTAGTTCTAATATGTATTTACCCACAGATATACGTCTTAGAAGTCAGCAGATATTGGCTGGAGAATTAATACATGAAGCGATGGCCTATATGCATATCTCGACAGATATTACTAAGGCTGTTCAGCACGTATTACACAAAGGATTAATCAGTACGGAAGAGACAGAATTCCTCGAAGAGCTAATACAAGAGGTGGTTCTACATCCCGATGCTGCCCATTGGTATACTGATATATGGGAAATTAAAAACGAAGCAGAGATACTACATGAAGATGGAGCTGTTTTGCGCCCCGATAGAGTAATGATACAGGAAAATAAAGCGGTAGTTGTCGATTACAAAACAGGCGATCCCTATTCTTCACATCATATTCAAGTTCAAAAATATATGTTTGCGCTTCGAAATATGGGGTATGAAGAGGTCGAGGGATACGTATATTATTTATTACAGCATGTTGAAAGAGTTGAAGGTTAGGGTAGGGCAGATAATGCGAAAATAATCATATTGATACAGATAAACAGATAGATTTTATGAATGAATTACATTCCCTAAAAAGCAAGGTAGAAGCTTATCACGAGATTCTGGAAAATACAGAGCGTTATCGTATTGCCTGGCAGGAACATTTAAAGTCTTTTATTAAAGAGCATTTACAAAACATTTTGGATGAGACAGGGCTGAAGGCAATTATTGAAGTAAAAGAGAACGTCAAAAATCTCGAAGCTATCATGCTGTCATTAGGCACTCAAAAAAGTGGAATAGGGGAGAAGCTATCAGATGATACTACTAGACCTTTAATCAAACACAATGGGATGCTGATATACCAGCAGTTGTTTAATGGAAAGTTAGAGGTAATGATCGTATATCCATTCATTGAAGGATACAACAAGCCTCATCCCCCCAAGATGGTAGCTATCTATAGACCAGAAGAAATTCAGGCTCCTTTTCTCATACGGCATGTAGAGATGTTTCTTCGAGAGATCATTAATTGGGAAGATTTTGATGATGATAACCCCAATAATAAGCCTACACAACCCATCGGGTTTAATCTGGATTTCGATATGGATAGAGAAGGATAGGGTTGGTAGACAATGGACCACGGACGACAGTTAAGACTACGGACGACGGACCATAGATGGCGGAAAAATGTAGCGATTGGCGAAAGTCCAGCTTGTATAGGCCTGCCCTATGGGCATTTATATATAGGGAGCGCCTTGCAGTGCCTGTACAAAAGTAGGAGCACCCCCTGAAGTGTTCGAACAAAAAAAGAGGCTGTCTCAAAAGTTATTTATTACGAAGTTTCGTTAAAAATATCTTAAATAATAGATTGAAAAAGAAAGAAGATTTATTGTTTTTAAAAATTAGCGCAGCATTTTTAAAAATAATAAAAAAATTAAAAGGGGAAGTCGACTTATGAGACTTCCCCTTAAGTTAAAAGTGGCATCGACCTACTCTCCCACGTATTACCGCAGTACCATCG
>CAZZEC010000225.1:5445-7841 GCA_964652565.1 uncultured Bacteroidia bacterium | reverse complement strand
CTTTCTCCAATTTCAAAAGAGGCGTGTAACAATTTGGCTTGATAGGAGAGAATGAGGGCTTCGATCTGAGGAAAAACAATATTCTGGTGTAATGATTCTTTCCCTTCCAAATATTCCTGTAGCAAGCCGAGGTCTCTCCATAATCCCAGATGATCTGAGAGCATTTTGAGCTGCTTGGCGTAATTGTCTAACACTTCGTCTTGAGATCCTTTGATCAGTAAAATGTGATGATATAGATACTTGACTTCCTTACGCCATTCGTGAATGTACTCCATCTTGTTGGCGTCGAATGAGAGCTTCATGCTTTGTTGCCCCTGTCGATAAACTTTGCGTATGCCGGGTTCCAGGACCTGGAATTTATTGCCAGACAGCGGAAGCTTAAAGGACGCAGTACGATGAGCCTGTACTTCCTCCAGCGTTTCTTCCATCAACTTGTGCTCGTGGAGCAAAATCTTGGTAGCCTGTTCTTTTTGAAGGGTCAATTGCTCAGTTACAAGCTGATAGGTATTTTCTGATATGTCCTCTGGTGCATATTCCTTAAGTGCTACCCAGGCCTCTATCAAGGCTTCCACATCGCGGATTGCAGACAATTTTCTCGCTAACTCTCTGTAATGGGCATTTTCTTTTTGATAATAGCTTTCACCAGTATTTCCACGTATGAGTCTCAATAATGCCCGTATGCGCTTAAAACTCTTGCGGGATTCGTGAATAGCTTTATGTTGGTATTGGGGAGTCTGAAGATATTGTTCGACTCCATCCAATTCTTCGGATAATATGCGTTTGATTTCTTTTTGTATGGATTGTTTTTCTTCGATTGAATAACCCATATTGATTACTTTTTGACAAATCTGCTATAAATGATAACTTAGTACATGTAAATCATAAAATACCTGTTGCTTATACCCGCACATGGAAACACTAGTCCATTTTTTACGCAAATACAGAAGGATCGTTGGGGTGATTGGGGGGCTGTTTCTCGTGATGCTCCTGATGATAACTACCATACGTATAGGACTCTGGGGTCGGATGCCTTCTACCCATGACATTCAAGTCATCGAATTACCACTCGCTTCTGTCATCTATAGTTCAGATGAGAAGTTGATTGGTAAGTACTACTTGAAAGAGCGGACAAATGTGGACTATGAAGACCTTGCTCCCAATCTGGTACTAGCGCTACTCGCTACTGAAGACATACGATTCTTTGATCATAAGGGAGTCGATCTGCTGAGTATGGGCAGGGTGTTCTTTAAATCCCTATTGATGGGAGACCGCAGTTCTGGGGGAGGGAGTACACTGACTCAGCAATTGGCTAAAAATCTGTTTCCAAGAAAAAACTACGGATTTTTATCTATTCCTGTCAATAAGTTACAAGAGATATACATCGCCAAAAAACTGGAGCGATTATACGATAAAAAGACTCTCCTGGCCTATTACCTAAATACCGTTACCTTTAGTGAAAATGCATACGGGATCGAATCTGCTTCCAGAAGGTACTTTAATACTAAACCGGATTCATTGAGGACAGAACAGTCTGCACTATTGGTGGGCTTGCTCAAGGCGCCTACTTTTTACAACCCAGTGAATCATCCTGACCGTGCATTAGAACGTAGGAATCTGGTACTTGATCAGATGGCGCGTTACGATTTTATTCCGCTTCAGAATGTAGATTCACTTCAAAGATTACCACTAAAACTGGACTATGTGTATGAAACGATTCACGATGGATTGGCGCCGTATTTTAGGGAGTATCTGCGCAAAGAGTTGATCAAATATTTTGTGTCTCACCCCAATGAGGAGGGGAGAACCTACGATATTTATCGGGATGGACTGAGAATTTACACTACTTTGGATAGTCGACTACAGCAGTATGCGGAGCATGCAGTAGCCGAACACATGCAACAGCTTCAGCAGCAATTTGACAAGCAAAGGCGCAAGTTGAAACCCAGTAGTTCGGTTGTGCAGTCTGCCCTAATGCGCACCAGAACCTATCAACAATGGAAAGCTGCAGGATATGATGAGGAAACCATTGATAGTTTATCTCTGATCACACATCCTAAAAGGGTATTTACCTGGGAGGGAGTAGAACAGCGAGACATGAGCCTTGTGGATTCACTGGTTCATTATTTGCCTATGCTACAGACGGGATTTGTTGCCATGAATCCGGAAAATGGAGCGGTATGGGCTTGGGTAGGGGGTACAGATCACCACTTTTTTCAGTATGATCACGTAACAGCCCAGCGCCAATCGGGTTCGGTCTTCAAACCTATTGTCTACGCAGCAGCATTGAAACAAGGTGAAGATCCGTGCGAACATATTCCCAATGATCGGGTGGTGTATGCTACTTTTGATAACTGGAGTCCCAAAAATTCAGATAAAGATTATGGCGGAGAATATTC
>CAZZEC010000225.1:0-5345 GCA_964652565.1 uncultured Bacteroidia bacterium | reverse complement strand
ATCTGGGAAAGAAATCTGGATTCACTACAAAGAGAACAAGTCCTGACCAGTACGCACTCACAAATGATGGTGGAGATGTTGCAAAATGTGGTGCAACGTGGAACCGCAGCTAGTCTGAAAAGTCGATATCGCATTGCTGGGGATATCGCAGGAAAGACTGGAACAAGTCAGGATCAGGCTGATGGCTGGTTTGTAGGTGCTACTCCAAAGATAGTAGCAGGGGCATGGGTAGGTGCTGATGATAGAAGGTTGCACTTTAGTACTTTGCGAGATGGACAAGGGGCTAGGACAGCACTCCCTATCTGGGCTAAATTCATGCAGCAGGTGTACGAAGATCCCTCGTTTAAAGATTGGAAGTCTACTTCGTTTGAAAAGCCTTCATATGAAGTACGCAGAAAACTTCAATGCGCACCTTACACGTTTATGGTATCCGCTTCCCAATTCAAGAAATGGTGGGAAAACCAGCAGCAAGAGGCTGCTCAGGAATAAGATATCAATAAATCTGTGCTGTAGAGAAGTTTTGTTGCAGGTATCCTATTCCTTCCCTACCTTTTGGGTAAAAAGTATGTGTTCTATTACCTTCCCTTCATTCATAATCAGGAAATGTATATTCCTCGGTACTCTTTTTCTCATTCATTTATCCCTGAATGCCCAAAGACCTAATATTTTGGTCATTTTGACCGATGATCAGGGATACGGAGACTTAAGCTGTTATGGAGCCCAGGACCTACAAACTCCCTATATGGATCAATTAGTAGCTTCAGGGATGCGGTTTGACAATTTTTATGCGAACTGTCCCGTCTGTTCTCCCACACGTGCTTCATTATTGAGTGGGCGCTATCCGGCGAATGTAGGTGTTCCAGGTGTAATACGAACACATGCCAATAATAGCTGGGGGTTTCTCGATACGGAAGCTCCTTTGTTGTCAGAGCTATTACAAAGCACAGGGTATCATACTGCATTGATAGGAAAATGGCATTTAGGATTGGACAGTCCCAACCGTCCCAATGACCGGGGCTTTGATTTCTTTCACGGTTGGCTGGGAGATATGATGGATGACTATGTGGAAAAACGAAGGCATGGATTTAATTATATGCGCAGAAATCTGGCTGTGATTGATCCTCCTGGTCATGCGACAGATATATTCACAGATTGGGCAGTGGAATATATTGAGGATAGATCTGAAAAGGAGGCACCGTTTTTTCTCTACTTAGCGTATAATGCCCCTCATTTTCCTGTACAACCCCCCCAGGAATGGTTAGCAAAGGTAAAAGAGAGAGAATCCAGTATTTCAGATAAACGTGCAGAATTAGTCGCGTTCATTGAGCATTTGGATGATGGAATTGGGAAGGTATTAAAAGCCCTGGATGATACCGGACAAAGAGAAAATACCTTGATTGTATTTAGTAGTGACAATGGAGGGCTTTTGAGAGATGAAGCAAATAACGGCCCTTTGAGGGATGGTAAGCAGAGTGTATATGAGGGAGGAATAAAGGTACCTACCTGTGTATCATGGAAAGGAATTATCACACCAGGAGTAAGAAGCGATATGCAATTACTCACTATGGACATATATCCTACGGTACTGGCAGCAGCGGGAGTTACGTTTTCACACACCATCGATGGGGTAGATTTTTATCCGAGTTTACTGGGAGAAAGTCAGGATCTGTCTGACAGGGCGGTGTTTTTCTCGCGGAGAGAAGGAGGAACGCGTTATGGAGGAAAAACGATTGAAGCCGTGAGGCTAGGGGATTGGAAATTGCTGCAAAACGATCCTTTTGGCCCCAGAGAGATGTATAATGTGGCTGAAGATCCAAAGGAGACTCAAAATGTGATAGAAGAATATCCCGAGAAATTTAAAGAACTTAACGCATTATTGATGGGACATCTCCAGGAAGGGGGGCAGATTCCCTGGCAGCGAAGAGAGTAATTCTTATTTCAATAAATCAATCATCTCAACAGGTGCGAAAATCATTGCACACCTGTTGAGTAGCGATCATTTCAGCAAGGTATCATATACCTGGACACGTGTCCATTTATCCTGATGATTTTCTACAAAGGCATTGTGAATATCGTGTACCTGATAAGCATCCTGAGCCTCTTTGTCAGCAAAGTGTAAAATAAGTGCTCTTTGGTATGAGTTGTCGACGACCTCGCGGGGAGTACCTGCGGGTGCTCCGTAGTGAAAAGCTTCTACCTGTTCAATTTCGCTCAAGCTTTTGAGCCCTTCTTCAAAAGACGCAATATCTGCATCTGTAAGATCTTCTTTTAACCAAAAAAATACAGTGTGAATAAATCCTGCCATGGGTATTTGTTGTTGTTCAAGGGTCTTGATTTTTTCCTGGGCTTCTACTAGCTGTTGTTCTGCTTCTGCTAACCTGGCATGTGCTTGCGGGTCAGAACAAGCGACAAATTGTAAAATGATGAATAGCAAAAGTAGTCTGAGTACCTGAAAGCGATAAAGATAGTATAGCTTCATGATGTAAGTATTTATTTCAGGATGAAATTATAGATTTCCCAGTCTCAGAGCAATTTTATTACACTGTATATTCCCAGAAAAAGAATGGAAAGGGAACTTGCCCAAAAGGCTAGATCATAGAATCGGGGAGGCTTGAGGGATTCCGGTAAACGCTTATAGCGGAAATATATGGCTACATAAACGATCACAAATAAGAGTATAGAGGTGAGTACTCCTCCTATCAGTACCATCATCACAGGTATTTGCAGGAAGAGAAAAAAGGAAGCCCACAATAGAGGGAATACCCATGAAAGAATGATCAAAGTCTTTTTGCGCTCTGCGATATTGAAAAAGTCGATCCAGCCAATCTGTCCAAAGGCATCTGTAAATATTCTTGTCCATGCAGCTAATGCAGTGAATAACGTTGAAAACAAGACTACGACTGCCCCAATAAGAAAAATTGATTTCGCCCAGGGCCCCAACGATTCGGTATACATGAGCGACAAGGTCTCAATCATTGCGTAGCCTCCAGGTATTTCTCCCCGACTGTTGAGCACTGCAGCTCCCAGAAGATAAAAGGCAGCCGTCACCAACGTGTAAACTACCATAGATAATATGGCATCCATATACATGACTTTAATCCACCCTTTGGCACGTCTGACCCAATCCTGAGAGCCATCTGATGGCCCTGTAAAAGCTGCATAGCCTTTCTCGATACACCAATAATTGTAATAGGTGATTTCATCCCCACCTACACCCGTCAATCCAAATGCAGCCAATGCTACACCTACAGCTGCTGGTGGAAGCTGGAAAGATAATCCTGTCATCACCTGGTCCCACGTGATAGCATAAGACGTATATTGAACAACCGCTAAGCAGATAAAGGTAAAAACAGTAAACAACCCAATCAGCACCAGGGAAAATCCCTCAATAAACTTGTAATGTCCTCTAAAAACCAATAAGGATACTAACACAGCCATAGCCAGTGCCCAGAATGTAATACTCATTGAAGGAAACGCAATATTGAGTGTAATAGCAACCCCTCCCACAATTCCGCCTACCTGGAGTATTTTAAGGGTCATGATCCCTACCCATGCCCATATCGACCAATGTGCTTTTCCCAATCTCACCCCTGGAAGCTTGTTAAAGGCAGACATGACAGATTCTCCCGTACTAATGGCATGCTTCCCATATTCCAGTTGAATCGCTACTTTTACCAGACAACTAACCAGTATCACCCAAAACGTAATAAATCCAGCTTCTGCTCCCAAGGTAGTTGTAGCAATTAATTCTCCTGAACCCACAATCCCTGCTGATAAGACAAAACCCGGACCAAGGTGCTTGATTCTTCCCCAAAATCGTGTGGGAGGCTCCTGGATTTTTGTATCTGTTAATACGTAGGGATCATCAGTTTCTGAGTAAAGTGCTTGATTTGACATAGTAGTAGATCGTCGCTTGATAGTACCTTATATCTATCCCTAAAAACTAACCAAAATTATTGAGATAATTACAGGTATCCTTGTCTTTCCTGTACAGTCTATGTATTTCTTCATCTACAACCCATAGATTACGGATGCTTTTCACTTAATTCTAGGGAAAGCACTCCTCCTTTTTGAATCATATCATGTGTGATAAAAGGTGTTTCTACTGGTTGACCATTATATGAAGTCTTGGAGATAAATATGGCCTGATTACTATTTGTCTTTGTTTGAATAGTAAATGGAGATGAATCTGGTACTTGTATGTTTATTTCCTCAAAAATAGGACTACACAACGCATATTCGGGCTTGCCTGGACATACGGGATACATGCCTATAGCCCCAAATACATACCACGCAGACATTTGCCCTGCATCGTCATTGCCACTAAGTCCGCCTGGCCCTGTTCCATATTCTTGATACAGGATATGACGCACGTGTTGCTGAGTCTTCCAGGGTTGACCTGCATAATTAAACAGGAACGAGATATGGTGACTGGGTTCGTTGCCATGCCAGTAGTGTCCTTCTGAAAACACTGAATCGAGTTTTGTCGTGAAGGCTTCTTTGCCACCGTGTAGCGCAATCAGTCCCTCTACATCATGTGGCACATACCATGAATACTGCCAGGCCGTACCTTCGGTATACATATACTGCTTCTCGTCTGCAACAAAGGATTCATACCATCTTCCATCGCTATACTTACCGCGCATAAATCCCATCTGAGGGTCGAAAAGGTGTTGGTAATTTTTGGCTCGTTGGGTAAGTTGTTCGTAATCTTCTGTTTTTCCCAATGCAAGCGCTATTTGCGACAGGCAAAAATCATCGTAAGCGTATTCCAGGGTACGAGAAACCTGTTCATTTTTGTGAAATGCTTCTTTAACCCCTTCTTCAAGCGGTACATATCCATGCTTCAAATAAGCCTCCAGTGCTCTACGGCCTTTTCCATTGACATAGTCTTCATACTGTTCAGGCGTTTGTGTGGCATTTTTCCACATGTACTGATATCCCTTCTCAATATCAAAGCCACGAATTCCTTTGACATAAGCATCGGCAAGCGTGGCCATTACGTGATCACCAATCATGGCAGCGGTGTAATTATTCCAGCAAGGAAAGATGGGCAACCAATCTCCTTGTTCTGCTTTTAGAACGAGCGATTGCATCATGTCCTTACTGCGTTCTGGGAAGATGATATTATACAGCGGATGAACTGCCCGATATGTATCCCACATGGAAAAATCAGCATAATAGATAAAATCTTCAGCATGATATAAGCTCGTATCTTCCCCAAATCCTCTATAAGTCCCATCAACGTCGCTAAATTGTCTGGGGAGCAACATGGTATGATACAGCGCTGTGTAAAAAGATGTTTTGTCCTGCTCATTTGTTCCTGAAACGGCAATTCTTCCCAG
>CAZZEC010000224.1:5908-7850 GCA_964652565.1 uncultured Bacteroidia bacterium | reverse complement strand
CCTGAGGTGCGTTCCGTTGATTCCAGTCAATCACAAATCCATAGGATGCTTCAGCGTTGATAAGTCCATAAGGATACTGAGGCAATGTCTCGAGCGTATCTAGAGATGAGCCTATACTTTGTGTGCTGGTATAAGCTTCTAGGTTATATGCCAGCGGTATCGACCACGTACTCATATCATACATGACCGAATCTTCAATTTGCATTCGAGGAGACATCAGTGTATGGATAAACAAATGTCTGGATTGTTGATCGGAAATGATATATGTTCCACCAGGGAAGGTTCTATTGGAACTTGAACCCGTGTAATAGTCCTCCACGTTGAGGCTGAATTCATCCTGGGCTCGATGCAACACTACTCCGTGTCTATGTAGGATTCCCAAAACATCATATAAATAGCCGGTAGAATCTGGTGGTAAGATATAGGTAGTATTAGCTTTTTTGCTATTCAATGGATTAAGCGCCTGATACGTATAAGATAAAAGCGCCTTTCGATGTGCTGCTGCTTTCTTCAGTGTAGCGAGGGAGGTAAGATAGTGATCGAATATGCGTTGATGGAGTGTGAGGATATATCCATCATCAGTCTGTATTGATCTTCCTGCTCCAATCCCACCTTGTTCAGTAAGCATACCTATAGCCCCCATTACAGAAGGGTAGCTGGAGCCATAGCCAGGGTAGAAAAAATCAAAGGCTTCTCGGGTAAAGTAGGATATTTTATATTCATTAAAGGCAGCAATATTGGCTTTGCCAAATGTATCGCTCCACGCCTCATATCCATCGGGTAATAACAGATTGCGGGGAGTTGTACCTGGTGCAGTAAAATAGTTGTTATTATACCCTTGTTCGTGATAGTCTACATGTACCTGGGGCATCCATTGCTGATAGATATGAACCTGCCCACGGGATTCTGGATGAACACCCCAGATCCAGTCTCTGTTCAGATCAAACCAATAGTGATTCGTTCTACCTAAAGGCCAGGGGGCGTCGTGTTCAAGCTCAATGGGTTCAACTGCGGGTACATGTCTGCGCATCGACCGATACCAGTACACATACCGGTCTCTACCATCAGGATTGATACACGGATACATAATAAATACTACGCTATCCAGTAATTGCTGGATGCTTGCATCTTCTGCAGAGGCTAATAAATACGCAACCTGCATTGCTGCCTCAGTAGTAGAAGACTCATTTCCATGAATATTATAGCTATAAGAGACGATCACAGGTTGTACCTGCAAAAGTGAATCAGCTACAGAAGCAGATATGCTTGTGGGTTCAGAGAGCAGAAGGTTTGAAGATTTTATCTCTTCAAGCTGCGTGTGATTTTTTTCTGAGGTGATGATCGCATACATGAGTTTTCTCCCTTCATAGGTCTCCCCATAGCTACTTACTACGACCCTGGGGGAAGATTGATCAAGTGCTTCAAAATATCCCTGTACTTGGTGGTATAGTGTAAACGCTTCACCTGGAGCATAGCCCAAAAAGGATGTTGGGGAGGGTATCTGAGCATTGAGTTGATACCCTTCATGAAAAGTAAATCGGTCTGGGGTAAGATCTACTTGAGAGAATGTCTGCAGTGAATAGAGAAAGACAATGAGTATAGTTAATGATCTTGGGGACATCATGCACAATTATTTTACATATAAGTGATTACATAGAAAAAGTACGAATAAGATGGAATTAATTCAGTTTCAACCAATCCGCTCTGTGACTAGCCTGAGTGTCGTTTACCGTTTCTATCCATTCTAAGGTAATAGAAGGGTTTGCTTTCACACGAAAAGTACCTTCATATGCTTCGCCAGCTTGCAGAAAAGAAATTGGATAAGTATCTCCGACCTCAAGCTCTTTGACCACCTCGTTGTAAGATTGAACTGAATTCACAGGAGTATTATTGATTGAAATAATGACATCTCCCTTGTCCAGACCCGCTTCATACAGGGAAT
>CAZZEC010000224.1:0-5808 GCA_964652565.1 uncultured Bacteroidia bacterium | reverse complement strand
CATACAGTAGAATTGCGATGCTCCATCCCATCACCATATACGTAAGGATTATAACTACATAAAAAAGTGTATCTACCATAATCAAAGTCAGGCAAGCTACCATATATAGCTTTTTGTCCCTCTACTACTTTCTTTACCATCTCGGTATAGTTATCCAACTCTTCATCCGTACCCTCGTGCATCATAGCTATTTCGATGGTATAATCTATTCCATTTGACTCACTGGTCCATCTGCGAAAATCTATATCGCCTATCATAGTTGGGCTATCGAAGAAATAGTAATAATTGGGTGCTTCAAATGTGTTTTCATCCAGGGCATGCAATTGTGTAGCTACTGACCAGTCAGGATGCTCACTCAAGTCCACAGATAGCAGGATGGGGCGATCTTCCATATCCACTCCATAGATGAATGTAGCAGGCATATTCATATGGACTTTACGTGCATCAATACCTGTGTAAGTGCCATCGGCATGGTTCCCAAAAAGGGTATAAGTGAGTGAAACGTGACCATCATGTCCGGAAATTTCCCATTCTGAGGGTCCTAATCTATTGATAGACAAATTTTTGTCCTCATGATCAACTGCAGATAGATCATATACATTTTTAGCAAAATTGTGTTCAGCATATCTGCCTGGAGATGAATTGGGCATGCGAACGTGGAGGGATGCTTTTGGAAGTGAGGGAAAAGTAACGGTTACGATAAGTTCGTGATGTTCTATTTGGCTAAGGTTTAGCTGATAATGAACGGGCTGTTGGGCAATAAGAACGTTTGTGAGGAAAATGAGAAATAATGGAATGTAAATCTTGACTTTCATAATTGTAGGTTGTATTGATCAAAAATACAGACTATAGTCTATTGAACAAGCAAAATATGTGGAACTTTGCATATTGGTATGTAGCAATAGCTTTATTTATAGTATCTAACTATTCTTTACCATATTGATCGAGCATTCGTTGAAGATCACCCAACGTATTTGCTTCTTTAATTTTTTTGTCTAATCTCCAGCGATTAATTCTTGGAAAACGCAAAGCCACTCCTGACTTATGCCGCTTTGATTTACTGATTCCTTCAAATGCAATTTCAAATACGTGCGCTGGAGTTACACTTCTTACAGGCCCAAATCGATCAATGGTATTTTTCTTAATCCATGCATCAAGTTCTTTAATCTCTTTGTCTGTTAGGCCAGAATATGCTTTAGTGAAAGGTACTAGGGATTCGCCATCCCACACTGCGAAGGTGTAATCGGTAAAAAGATTGGCTCTTCTGCCGTGTCCCCTTTGTGCATAAATCATCACGGCATCTATCAATAAAGGTTCTACCTTCCATTTCCACCAATCACCTTTTTTTCTTCCGGCTTGATAGTGAGAATCTAGCCTTTTGAGCATAATCCCCTCACTATGATGATCTCTGCTTGTTATTCTTTCCCTGGCAAGATCATCCCAACGCTCAAATTCCACTCTTTCAGATAATTTGAGCACTTGCTTTGCCTTACTTTCTTTTACGATCTTTTCCAGCCGTTTTCTGCGTTCTTGAAGGGGGAGTTCGCGAATATCTTCGCCTTCATGTTCCAACAAATCGTAAGCCATCATGATCACAGGCGCCTTTTCCAACACTTTTTGGGTGATATTTTTTCTGCCAATTCTCGTCTGTAGGGTTTGAAAAGATAAAGGAATGCCGTCTTTATAAGGTAGGATCTCCCCATCTATGACAGTACCATCTGGTAACAAATTGCGTAGAATATGATATTCAGGAAATTTGTCAGTAACTAATTCTTCTCCTCGCGACCAAACAAATATTTCTTGCTCGCGGATAATCATTTGACCTCTTATCCCATCCCATTTTCGTTCGGCCTGCCATAAATCTGGACTTCCCAACGTTTGAGGATCATCTTCCAAAGGATAAGCTAAGTAGAATGGGTAGGGTCTGGAAATATCATCTAGGGGATCATCCCCCAACACTAATTCTGCAAACGTAGTGCTATCGGGAGTCCAATCCCCCATTAACCGATGAGCCAATATATTTTCTTCAATTTGTGTATATTTAGATAAAGCCCTGGTCATGAGCTTTTGCGAAACTCCTACCCGAAATCCCCCTGTAATTAACTTATTGAAAATAAAACGTTCTGATTCACCTAGCATTTGCCATGCTAACATGACGCGTTGTTTTCGTTCAACTTCCTCTACTTTTCCTAAATCTTTGACAAATTCAATCCAATAAGCTAATGAAGCATCAGTAACTGCTCCCTGTTGAGGGAGAACCAGTGCAATAGTTTCTGCCAGATCCCCCACAACATGGTATGCTTCTTCAAATAACCACAAAGGAATATCACTTACCTCAGCCGCCCATTCTCGAAGCATCGTAGTTTTTACAGTTCTTTTGGGTCTGCGATGCGAGAGGAGGGCAATAGTCCAAAGCTTATCTCCATCCTCCGCAGCCTCAAAATACTTTGCAAGTGCCTCAACCTTGTCATTCGTTTTGGTAGTCTGATCGAGTTGTCTAAATAGGTAGGCGAAATGTCTCATAAATATAAGAAGTGTCGCTTGAGTTTATGTTTCTTTGATAAATATTGTATGTTCACTTTTCATCTTCTTTCTGACTGGCTTCATTAATTTCCTCAAGTTCCCCCTCGTATTGGGTCTCGACTGGGTGGGATTCAATTCCCCGTGAATTCAACCATTTGGAAAATGTTGTACTATAACCATGAGTTACAAACACTTGTTGTGCTCCCGTTTCTCCAATGGCCTGATTGAGTCCATCCCAGTCAGCATGATCTGATAACACAAATCCCCGATCTACTGCTCGTCTCCTTCTTGCACCTCTAAGTGCCATCCATCCAGATGCTATTCCCTCAGAATACGGAGTGAACTTCCTCATCCATGGTGAAGCCAGAGATGAGGGCGGGGCTACTACGATATTTCCTTTGAAGTCTTTTCTGGGGATATCTTTGGTTACCTGTATCGTTTCTGGTAAATGAACCCCCTGAGCTCTTAACACTCCATTGATATTTTCTATGGCACCATGTGTATAAATCTTGCCTATGGAAGAATCCAAGTTATAGAGAATACGTTGGGCTTTACCAAGCGAGTATCCCGTTATCACTGTAACTTTACCCATTGACTGATTATCCTTCCACCATTGATTAATAGATTCGAATACATCTTGCTGAGGTTTCCATCTATAAACAGGAAGGCCAAATGTGGATTCTGTAATGAATGTATGACACTGAATAGGTTCAAATGGCGTTGATATTCCATCATGTTCAATTTTATAGTCCCCGGAGACTACCCAAATCTCCCCTTTGTATTCTACCCGGATTTGTGAAGATCCAATGATATGTCCTGCTGGATGAAACGAAAATGCCACTTCATTGATCTTCCTTTTAGCACCATATGGCATAGATTCAATATGTATATCAGATCCCAGTCGATATTTGATGACAGATTTTGCCAAATCTGAACACAGATAATGTTTGTGCCCCCACCTCGAATGATCAGCATGACCATGAGTAATTAATGCTTTATCTACCCTTCCCCAAGGATCGATATGGACATCTGCTTGGGGGCAGTAAAAGCCATTAGAAGTAAATTCTATCAATGCCATTGTCAAATGAACCCTATAAATTGATAAAAGTTGGTGATCGAAGCGAAAAACGGTTTTTTCTCTCTGTTAAGCAAAAATTCTTTAATGAAGGTGCAGGGATTGTGACTCATTTCGGCCCAAATCAGGAGCATGGTAAAAGCATTGGCGAATTTGAAGAAAAACGAAAAATTTACCCGACGTTAAAAAAAGCTGTTAAATGAAAATAGACCCTTAAAGTAGTAAAGAAATGATGTTTACGTTTGAATTATTGTTGTGATTTGTAAAATACAGGTAAAAAAAGAATAGTTTTCTTACGTTGGGATTCTCACCTAAAAAGTGGAATAATTTCAAATAAACATAGTATTGAGCAGGAGTGTCGTGATTATGGCATATCGAAACTCATTATTGTATTGGAAAAATATATTTTCATTACATATATATTTTTTGCTTGTAATTTATATGGATAAATCAGCATGTGTATAGTATTTATAATTAATACTTTTGTAAAAGGAAATAACAGTAGATGAATAAGGCGTTTGCTTTAGATACACAACTACTTTATTGAGAAATCGCACTTAACCATAATAAAATGATATAGCTACTGCGTCGGCAATAACGGTACTCAGGCAAATGTTTGAGTCGATATTATTTGTTAAGGCTATTAATACAATTTGTATGGAGAAAAAATATTTACCCGGAAACTTATTTAGAAAATACATCCTAGAGCGATTTTGGGTATGCTTGCTTATGATGATATGTTCTTTTGCAAATGCCCAAGATAGTATTGTCGTTGATATTGATGTCTTTCAAGCAAGTGAATTGGGCGATACGTTGTCTTTTGAAGTCAAATCCAATGTAAGTTGGAACATTACTTCTACAGATAATTGGTTAAGTTTCCAACCTGAATTAGGTACGAATCAAGACAGCGTCGAGGCAATTATTAGTCCCAACCCTCTCACACAAAGTAGGAGTGATACCATTATTATTAGTAATGGTATTATTTCAGATACAATTCTTGTAACTCAATTACCTGGATCCTGCGAATCGCCAGAAGGTCTATTTGCTGATACTATTGGGATTGATTTGGTTGAATTAAGTTGGTTCCCAGTAGCAGATGCTCAGGGATATACTTTTCAGTATAAACGCGATAGTACAAACGACCCGTGGACAGTCATTGATACATTGACTCAAAGTCGAATTACCATTAACGGGCTAGACAGCCTCACTTCTTATGTATGGCTGGTACAAACTCAGTGTCAATTTGTAGAATCGGTAACCTCAGATACTGCATATTTTAGAACAAAAGAACCTTGTAATCCTCCGGATTCTACAAGTTTGGTTTCAGCCATCCTGTTAGGTGGAGATATTAGACTGGAGTGGGGGGCATACTCATATGCTGCTGCCTACAGTTTGCGTTTTCGGGAAATAGGGAATGTGAATTGGACTACCGTGGATTCTTTAAGTACAGTTGACACAGTATTAACAGGAATTCCTACAGGTCTAAATTACGAATGGCAGGTTAGGTCCATTTGTTGCGATCGTTCTTCAGAGTGGTCAGCGATCGATACATTTTCTACAGGCGCAAGTTGTGTTGCTCCTATTATCCTGTTGGCAGACAGTATTATGTCGAATAGCGTAAACATGGTTTGGGATACGCTTGGAGGGGCAGATGCATATAGGCTGCGTTATCGAATACAAGGTAATGCTAATTGGGCTACATTGAATGTCAATGTAAATGATACAACTCTACAGGGGTTAACTTCTAATTCAACGTATCAGTGGGAAGTTCAGTCTATCTGCGGTATTGACACATCGGAATGGGTTCAGGGACCTGAATTTTTGACCCTGGAAGATCTTGAAGATTGTGGAATACCTGGAAATCCTATGGTAAACGCTATTACAGATAATAGTGCACAATTGACATGGACAGCTTCACTCGATGCCATTGGATACATAGTACGTTATCGGGAAACTGGGATGGTAACTTGGACAGAAATCCCATATATAAGTAACACAGACACTACAATTAATGGTCTGATTGGAGAAACATTCTATGAATGGGAAGTGAGTACGATTTGTGCAAGTGATTCATCAGAATGGTTAGCGGGCCCTACATTTGAAACACTTATTTCCCCTTCTATCTGTGGCTTACCAACAGCGTTGACTATTGGTACAGTCATGGATACCAATGCACAGGTCTCCTGGACAGGTATAGTAGATGCCATCAG
>CAZZEC010000223.1:0-7989 GCA_964652565.1 uncultured Bacteroidia bacterium | reverse complement strand
TAGATATTCTGCAACAGGAAAGGAATCATGTATGGTCTCTGCTCTGGAATGACCTGTAAGGCCAGTCTGTTCGAGTTTCACATCTTCACGTAATATTTCCAGCAAGCGTGAAAGGTCTTTTCCCGTACATACTTCTATAAAGCGCTCATACAATTCCAGATGGTGATCTGTATCTACCTCATAACGCCCTTCTTCCTGCTTTAAACGTCTTTTAGCTCTTACCAGGATTTGTCTCGAATTGACTTCAGATACGTTTAACATATCAGCAACCTCTTTATGAGTGTAATCAAATACTTCTTTCAAGATGAATACGGCTCTTTCCAATGGATTCAATCTCTCCATCATCATCAACAGAGAATAGGAAAGTTTATCTTTATTCTCTATCAAGGAAGGAATAAAATCCACTAATAATTCTGGGGCTATATCTATCTGATGCAGTTTTTTTCTATCTCTAATGCGATTCAGGCATTTATTAATAATAGACCTTACGAGGTATCCTTTAATATTTTCTATATGAGAAGCGTCTCGATTTAGCCAGGAAAGTATGGTATCTTGTACTACATCTTCGGATTCTTCTTTGTCCTGTAATATATTATAAGCTACAGGGTACAGGAGTTGGTGATATTCTTTATACAATTCGCTCATCGCAAAATATTTTTTCAGGATCTATTTAATAAATAAAATATTCAATTGGAATGACATAGGGTTTTATCTATTTTCGCCCTATAATGTACGTGCGTTTCAATTTTTGTATGGCCTAAGCATGAAGATTTCTCTGGTATCGCACTTGCTCTCATTAAAGAAAAGCAATCACAAAGGCCTTGCCATATTAATGGATCCTGACAAGGTGTCTGAAGATCAGATGGATATTCTGACAACATTCGCTACAGACTGTGATGCTACTTTTTTTCTGGTGGGAGGGAGTTTAGTGGGTGATCGATCCATTCAAAGAATAATTCCTCTGTTAAAAAGTAAGACCGATATACCGGTTATTATTTTCCCTGGCAGTGTGCATCAAGTTAGTCCTGAAGCTGATGGTATCCTTTTTCTTTCGCTGATAAGTGGCAGAAATGCAGATTTACTCATTGGAAAACACGTTGAAGCAGCACCGTTGTTGAAAAAAACACAATTGGAAGTAATCCCAACAGGGTATCTCCTCATAGATTCTGGAAAGCTTACTACTGCTCACTATATCAGCAATACCTTGCCTATTCCCAGAAATAAACCTGACATTGCTGCATATACCGCGTTGGCAGGACAATATTTGGGAATGAATTTGATATATTTGGATGGAGGAAGTGGAGCAGAATATCCGGTGCCACCAGACATGATACAGGCAGTAAGCGAACAAATATCAGTACCTTTATTAGTTGGTGGAGGTATCAGAACAATTGAAGCAGCACAAACAGCTTGGGATGCTGGGGCTGATATAGTGGTAATAGGTAGTGCATTAGAGGAAAATCATCCTGGTAGCTTCATGAAAAAAATTGCACATTATCGTTTTCAATCTACATCAAAGCAACCTTAGTTATGAGTAAACATATACATCTCTTCTCAGTGATCATTATCATCCTGAGTTATGCATGTCAAACCGAAGCTCCAAGTGAAGAGGAGGTAAAAGGAAAAATTATAGGAGAATATTGCAGTTTTGGCGAAAAGGATTACCGATTGATCCTCAATGATAGTACCTACTATAGCATACGATATAGCCCAGGAGTCTTAACACAAACCCCCATTAGAGACTCGTGTAATGGGTTATATGAATTAGTTTTTAAGGTAAAACACTGGAAAATAAAATTTGCTCCAGATCAAGAACCCGACGCTACCATTGAGAATTGTAAGGCAGAATATCTACTGTGGGATAGGAAACAAGGATATGTGATCGGAGAGGAGAAAATTACGCTAAACGAATTATTTGACGGCGTAGCCGTTACGCGGGCAGCATGTGAACCCTAAAAATACCTTGACAAACGACAAACCTTTACCAGTATTAATTGCTCTACTTCTGGAACAAATCTCAAGAACGACCGCTCGCGAGAAAATTTATTCTTTTAGGTATAGTTTTTTTCTCATACCTGAATAGATAATTATATTTATTGAAAAGAATACTTCACGTGATTTTACATTCTCACATTCGACTCCCTTTCTTATGAAAATTATTGGTATTGGTAGAAATTATCAAAAACATGCTGCAGAACTGAATAACCCTGTTCCTGATTCACCCCTTATTTTCATGAAACCCGATACAGCACTCTTGAGAAGTAATAGCGACTTTTACTATCCTGAATACAGTCAGGATATACATTTTGAGTGTGAATTGATCGTAAGAATAAGTAGAGAGGGTAAGTATATACAGGAAGATTTTGTATCTACATATATCAATGGTATCGGGTTGGGGATAGATTTTACTGCGAGAGACCTTCAAACAGAGGCTAAAAAGAAGGGGTTGCCCTGGACGTTAGCCAAGGGATTTAATCACTCAGCACCCGTTTCTGAGTTTATTTCTCCCGAAGAGTTCCCGGATTTACAAGACATTCACTTTACTTGCGACATTAATGGAGTGCGCAAACAGCAGGGGCACACAAAGGATATGATATTCACCATTCCCTATCTAATTTCCTACATTTCAAAATATATTACGCTTAAAAAGGGAGATATCATATTCTCTGGAACTCCAGAGGGGGTAGGTCCTGTCAAAGTTGGTGATCACATTGAAGCATCGTTAGAAGGAAATAAAATGCTGGATTTTTATGTCAGATAAAAGAATAACTTATAAAGCTACCTGGGTAGTAATAGGATTACCCTTGGTGATTGCCTTGGTTTATATAGGGATTGTTGGATTTGATAAACCCGAGGTGAGCAATTATCAATATCCTGTAGATAATATACGTAGCATAACCGGAACATTTGGGGAGCTCAGGCCCAATCATTTTCACTCTGGGATGGATATTCGAATAGGTGGAGTGATAGGTACTCCTATCCACGCTACAAATGCTGGTTATGTATACCGTATTCGGGTAAATCCCTATGGATTTGGAAAAGCCTTATACCTAAGACATCAGGATGGTCAGTACTCGGTATATGCACATATGTCTGGATTTATTGATGAGATTGCCGATAAGGTTTATCAACGTCAAATGGCTACTCGACAGTCAGAACAGGAGATATTCCTCAAACCTAATGAGATATCTATTCAGGCAGGAGAGTTATTAGGATATGGAGGCAACTCAGGGTCTTCCTTAGGTCCACATTTACATTTTGAAATTAGAGACCCACAGGAAAGGATATTAAACCCCATGTCTTATTTCAAGGACGAATTATCGGATCACATTTCCCCTATCGTGAGAGAGATTGCATTTGAACCGTTGAATGATCAAGCTCGAATATACGGTAAATTTGAGAAGTTTAGGATAAAACCCTATAAGCAGGGAGGAACGTACTTTGTCCCAGGAGTAATTCCTATCCAGGGGCAGGTAGGACTGGAATATAGAGCATTTGATTTTTTAGATGCTGCAAGATTCCGCTGCGGGATCAATTTTGCCAGATTGTATCTTGATCAGAGACTTATACACGAACTCGACCTCAAACGCTTCTCTTTTAGTGAGACTCGTTATATTAATCAGCATGTAGATTATAGTATACTACAGTTAGAGAAAGAGAGATTGCAAAAGGCATATATAGATCAGGGAAATAGATTCAGTGCATACAAAAATATCCCTGGGAAGGGAGTAATTGAACTAAAAGATGATGAAATTCACCAGTTTAGGTTAGAATTAGAGGATTATCATGGCAATCTCAGCGTCGTAAGAGGAAACTTACAGCGCGCTCCTGCTACACCCTTTGATGATAGCCAGGTACAGTATACAGATCAACCCTTAATCAACTATGATATTAAGCGTAATGTACTCGTGTTTAGTGTGGATTGTCCAGCACCCGAGATGAAGGAAGGGTTGACTGTAATCAATGAAATGGGGCTTGAGGTGATCCTGGAACCTGTATATGCTTCTAAAGATGCCTTTCATTATCTCTATCCTTTAGATTCCTTGATGTATCCCTTTGCTGTAGTGGATCATAAAAATGTTGTCCATTATCAATTCGACTTTAAGCATCTTGTTTCGTCCAATCAATCGACTACTTACAAAGATCAGGAAATTCAGTTACAGTTTCCCAAAGGGGTCGTATATCAGGACGTACACCTCAGATTTCGATGGGAGCCAGCTTCAGAAATGAGTGTGGGTAGAATTCTGTATTTAGGTGATCCCAGAATACCGCTACACCGCTACTTTACACTCAACATACGTATTCCAGATTCTATAGCGCTGACTGACAAGCACTTTATCGCTTTTAGAGATGGCGATGGAGATTGGAACTTTATGGGAAATGAACGGAATGAGAACAGATGGCTATCTGCTCGTGTAAGGGATTTCGGTACCTATGCAATCATGAAAGATACCTTAGCACCGAGTATCCGTCCTGTAAATTTTATTGCAGGAAAAAGGTTAGGTAGTGGACAGCAAAACCTGAGAATATCTGTTAAAGATGATTTCTCTGGAATTGTATCTAAAAATATTTACTGTACCTGGGATGGTGAATGGGTCCCTATCGAATATGAGTATAAGTATGATCAAATCATCTATAAATTCCATAAAAGACCCAGTCCAGGAGAGCACGAATTTTTGATTCAAATTGAAGATGAGGTTGGCAACCAGCAGATAAGAGGTTACAGGATTGTGATCTAGTCATTGAGATAATGTGTTTATCTTTTGTCTAAAGAAAAAGATGTAGATTCACTGATGAAAAAAAACAAATTGTAACAAATGATTATTCCTCCCACTTCAGTGCTCATTCTCGTCGATATACAATATGATTTCTTACCTCAGGGGGCACTCCCGACGAAAAATGGAGATGAAGTCATACCCATTGTAAATCAACTGACTGCGATCTTTGATCGCGTTGTGGCAACTCAGGATTGGCATCCGGATAACCACAAGAGTTTCGCAGTAAATCACGAGGGTAAAGCCATAGGAGAGATTATCGATTTGAATGGGTTGGATCAAATATTATGGCCTGTACATTGTGTTCAGGATACGGAAGGAGCTAAACTTGCAAAAGATCTACGCTTGAATAAGATTGAACGAGTGTTTCCCAAAGGCACAGACCCTGAAATAGATAGCTATAGCGGGTTTTTTGACAACGGACATCGTAAGGCTACGGGTCTGGGAGACTATCTCAATGGCAAAGATATACGACATGTTTTTATTGTGGGCTTGGCAACAGATTACTGTGTAAAATATACTGCGTTAGATGCGCTGAAACTGGGGTTTGATACCTACATAGTAAAAGATGCTTGCAGAGGGGTGGAATTGAAAGAAGGGGATATAGAAAAGGCATTAGAAGAAGTCGCACGAGCAGGAGGCAATGTAATATTGTCTCATGAAATAGAATAGAATGAAGACTTTCTGATGTTGAGGTAGTGATTATGTCACAATCTGCCCAACAGTTCCTCTTTCTTCTGCTCATACTCCAAAATGGTTAGCTTTCCATCATTGTACCTATCATACAGCATATCAATCGTACGCATGATTTCATCTCTAAGATTTAACCAATCTAACTCTGTATCACTATACCCTTCATAAATCTTCTGGACTTGCGCTTCTGAAGTGGGATCGAACGATTTGATAGAATCAAATAGCCGCTTTAGAGTTTTGGCTACTTGTTCGTTTTTTACAGAAAAATGATGTGGAACAAATTGAGCATTTTGATTGACAAATAGTGTAATATCTTTTCCCTCATATTGATATTCCTTTACATCTTCTAACAGGAAGGATCCATCTGGGTAGTAACAACCCTCTCTTGTAAGCAGTAGATACCCTGAGTTAAATACACTGCTCCAGGAGTGCATAGCAATTACATCTGCCGGACTAGTTATTCGCTTTTCTTTCAACAACAATTTCCCCAAAGCTACTGCTGGTAAGTTGGGGACTTTGTATAAGCCATTTTTTTCATCTTGCGGGAATTTATCTCTAATTAGTGAGGTGTAATCCATAGGTTTAATTCGTAAAATAACGCTTAGATATACTCAGTTTGTTGGCATGTAAAGTAAAAATATCTCGCGTGATCAAAAAATTAGAAAGAAATCTAAGATAAAGCATACACATATTTTATGGCATTATATTAAGGATAAATAATGCAAAACATTGATTTCGCCTCATAACAACGAAGAATTATTTTTATGTTATCAAGCGTTAGTAATAACTATTATAGTTTTTTTTGTGTTATATTTGGTTATTACTATGTGATAGGGTTACTATTAGTTATGATAGCCGTTAGTAACCAATAACCCAAACTGACTAACTTATGCTAAAAGATTTTTTCAAGGAATTTAGAAGTGATTTCCCTGCGGGGCTGATTGTCTTTCTTGTGGCAATACCATTGTGTCTAGGTATCGCTTTGGCTTCTGGTGCCCCCCTGTTCTCAGGGATTATTGCAGGAATAGTAGGAGGTATTATTATTACGCTTTTTAGCGATTCCTCTCTGGGAGTGAGTGGGCCAGCCGCTGGGCTCGTTGCAATCGTAGTTGTTGCTATTCAGGATCTGGGATTTGAAGCGTTTTTGCTTGCTGTTCTGGTTGGGGGGCTCATACAGTTAGCATTGGGGTTTGCAAAGGCCGGTATCATCGGGTATTATTTTCCCTCTTCAGTGATTAAAGGAATGTTGGCAGCCATTGGAATAATTATTTTTTTAAAGCAGATACCTCATGCCCTGGGCTATGATAAAGATTATGAAGGAGACTTAGCCTTCGTTCAACCAGATGGTTATAATACATTCACAGAGATTACCCATGCACTTTCTTTTGTCTCTACAGGTGCCATTATCATTTGTGCAGTCTCATTATTAATTCTGATTCTATGGGAGCGTCCATTCATGAAAAACATTAAAATATTTAATATCATTCAAGGACCTTTAGTAGCAGTAATAGTAGGTATTATACTCAACATTGTATTTCGCGGGATAGATAACTTAGCCTTGAAAGAAGACCAGATTGTAGCACTTCCAGTTGCTTCGGGGTTTATCGATTTCGTAAATCAGTTCACACTACCAGATTTTAGTCAATTTACCAATCCTGCTATATATGTAACTGGCTTGACGCTGGCACTAGTGGCGAGCATAGAATCTTTACTATGTGCCGAAGCTACGGATAAACTTGATCCCTATAAGCGTACTACAAATCTCAATAAGGAGTTACGCGCCCAGGGAATCGGAAATGTTCTTGCAGGATTGATCGGAGGATTGCCCGTGACACAAGTAATTGTACGGAGTTCTACAAACATCCAATCTGGAGGTAAGACGCGTGCAGCAGCTTTTATACATGGTGTGCTATTATTAGTGTGTGTAGCACTCATTCCTGGAGTGTTAAACCTTATCCCGCTTGCCAGTTTAGCAGCGATCCTATTCTTGGTAGGGTATAAGTTAGCAAAACCTTCAAAGTTCAAGGAAATGTATAAACTGGGATGGAACCAGTTTGTGCCTTTTGTCATTACAATTATAGCCATATTATTTACAGACTTGCTCATAGGAATAGGGGTAGGAGTTGTTGTAGCTGTCTTTTATTTATTGAGAAATAACTACAGGAATTCTTATTGGTTACATAATGAAGATACTAATGACGGTAAAAGAATTAGATTAATACTTTCAGAAGATGTTTCTTTCCTCAACAAAGGAAATTTATTGAAAACGTTAAAAGATTTACCTGAAAACTCCCGTGTATTAATCGATGGAACAGATTCTATTCATATCGATTATGATGTGATTGACATTATCAAGGACTTTGAGTCTCAGGCTAAATTCAAGAATATTGAATTGGAAGTAAAAGGAATAGGAGATGAGATTGAAGAGCGACGTCCTTCCAAAGGAGAATTGATGAAAAAAGGTACAGCCGATAATATAAAAACAATGCTTACTGCAGATACTGTGAGCAAATAGTCAATT
>CAZZEC010000222.1:0-8030 GCA_964652565.1 uncultured Bacteroidia bacterium | reverse complement strand
CTGAAAATCCCCAAACCATTGGCGATATCCCTGGTAATTCATGGGATTACTCACATCGGTAAGGGAGGTAAAGAATTCTCGAGAAGAATTAAATAATATCAATGGCTTCAGTTCCCGCTCCATTGAGACGAGGTTGATAATTGCTGATTGATAGTTTCGCTGATAGACATTCAACTCTTTCTGGCTAATTGCCTGTTGAATGGCTTCAAGAGTTTGAACGCGCTCTACCAGTCGATTTACTTTTCTGTCAGCATCTCGTTCACGCTCCAGCGTTCTGTCGATCAATTTAATTCGCTGATCCAACTCAGTAATCTTCATCGACAACTGTTCATTGTTCTCATTGCGCTCCTGTTCGATTTGATTCAATGCGGATTCCCTAACATCTTTATCGTTTTCCAATCTTCCAGTGGATTCGTTCTGTGCCTGGATTCCTGATATCAGAAATAATTGGAATACAGTTAATATGGTAAGCAAACGTTGAATGTTGTTGAATCTCATAAGATGATTTTTGTTTTGCTTTTTAAGTGTTGACGAAAGAATGGGTAGAAAGTTTAATTCATAGACTCAACCTATCTATTTATCGTAATGAGTGGACAATAATATTGTATAAAAAATAACATTATCTTTTCAAAGGTAATTTCCCTTACGGTCAAAAAAAAGTAATACTTAAGTAATTTCATTACTACTTCTTTAGATTTACCTTTACTTTGTTTTCTCGATAGAAAACATTCATTTAAACAGAATTAATACATAAGCAATATTCTTGCCTAATTGAAAATAGTTACTAAATCATGAAGCATACGCACAGCTGCATTCTGCTTTTTTACGTATTTATAGGGTATCTTACAAGCTTTACAGGTTGTACATCTATAGATGATCCGGATGATGAAGCACCTACATTAATTGTAACATCTTTTTTCCTGCCTGATAGCTTTGAAATTACCACACATGCAGAAGAACTGAATTTGCCTACTTCTATTGCTTTTGCACCTGATGGCAGTCATAGACTATTCGTCAATGAATTACAGACAGGATTTATCAAAATTATCGAGGATGGCAATATTCTGGACAATCCCTTTGCGCGTATTAATACCTTTGCTTCCGGAAATTTCCCTGAAGAGGGAGAAAATGGATTGATAGGCATTGCGTTTGATCCTGATTATGAAAATAATAAATATGTGTATGTCAGTTATTCAGTAAGGGAATTAGAAGATACCCTGGGAGTAGTTGCACGCTTTACAGATATTAATAATAGAGGGGAAGACTTTACCATATTACTAGACAGTATTCCCAGTAGCGTGAGTCACCAGGTGCAAAGTTTACGTTTTGGTCCTGATGGAAAATTATATATCTCAGTTAGCGATGCGTATGACCCAGAAAGTGCACAGGATACCAATTCTTTAAACGGCGCAATATTACGGATGAATCCGGATGGAAGTATCCCCAACGATAATCCTTTCCCCAATTCATATATATATGCATTGGGATTTAGGAATTGTTTCGACTTCTTTTTTCTACCAGATGGTACATTAGTGGCCCCGGATATAGGCGCTGTACTAGAAGACGAGTTCAATATTGTGCAGCCTGGAGGAAATTATGCGTGGCCGCTATGGTCAGGACAAAATAATCAATCGCCTTTTATCGATCCAGTTCATGTATGGTTTGAATCTGTGGTACCAACAGGCATGGATTTCTACCAAGGCAATTCATTTCCAGAAATATATCGCAATAAATTGTTTATTTCCCTGTTTGGAGAGACCTTCTCAGAAGGTCCTAGCGATCGCTCCAAACGCATTCAGTATATAGAATGGAATGGAACACAACCAACTTTCAAAGATTTTATGGTATATAATCTTCCCACACGAGGAAATCCGTTAGATATTGCCTTTGGACCTGATGGCTGCTTATATTATAGCGATATTTTCAGAGGGAAGGTATTCAAAATCTCCTATCAACCCTAGCATTAGTTTTTCATTAGACGATAATGCCCGGCAAATGTGTTCCTACTAAGGAGAGGGTCCTTTGTGCTTGCTGTAATCCGGTTGATAATTGAAGTAAATCTGGAATTTGTCGATAATTTTTAAAGGTATGGAACAAAAAAGACCTCCATTGCACTTTTCCCCATTGATCAACCCCTTTTTTTACTGCTTCAGGAATTTTCATATGGATGGTATCAGAAACAGCTCGTATGACCAGTAATGTTAGGTGGTGTTCTTCAGCCATTGATGCTAATACACCACTTTCCATGTCGGCGACCGTACTTCCCCACTTCTGGTGTATCAGATTCTTTTCTTCTGGGCTAGAAAGTAAATGCTCTGTTTCTGATAAGATCGTTTCTTTTGAAGCTAGCAAATGAGACACCTTGTGGCTTACCTGCTTTCTTAGCCCATTATGTGTTACAAATTTATTTCCTGTACTGTCTACTACATGGCCAGGTAAGATTAAATCACCACACTTAACACCAGGAGTAAGTGAGACACAAGTACCCCAACTTATTAACAATGAAATATTTTCATTTAATAGTAACTGTGTGGCTATCCTTGCATTCCTTCTACCCACCCCAGATCTTATCAACACAATATTCTTCTTCCAGTAATAAGGGATATGCACAGAGAGCTTTGCACTGGTTAGCGTCTTTACCTCTTGGGGTAAAGGGATGACAATCCCCGTTTTTAAGTCCATCAGTATCTGGATCCAGATAATATATTTGGAACCGATTCTGCTTTGAGTTCTCGATAATACCTGGCTATCGCCCAGGTAGGGAAGAATTTATCATATCCATGGTATTTAAGATAGAATACGCGAGGAAAACCAGGAGCAGTAAATTCGGGATCTTTCCACTTTCCCTCAGTGGTCTGGTTTTTCAGCAAATAATCTATCCCCTTCTTCACAGAAAGAGATCTTGTTTCACCTGCAGCCATTAACCCCAGTAGTGCCCATGCAGTTTGAAAGCTCGTACTTCTATTTGCATTTCCTTTATAGGTCTCGTCGTGATAACTGAAGTTGTCCTCTCCCCAACCCCCATCATCATGTTGGATGTCTTTTAGCCAACGAACTGCCTTCTGGACACGATGATCATAATTGGGTACTCCAGCAGCTTCTAATGCAATAAGTACTGACCAGGTCCCATAAATGTAATTGGTTCCCCATCTTCCAAACCAGGAACCATCCTCTTCCTGTTCTCTGGTCAGAAAATCCAAAGCGGCATCCATAGCTTCTCTATATTCGGGATGCTGTTGAATAATCATCCCCAGGAGCATCACTACACGTGCAGTAACATCGCTTGTAGGAGGGTCTAATAGTGCGCCATGATCTGCAAAGGGAATTTCATTGAGATAATAATGTGTGTTATCGGCATCAAATGCAGCGAATCCCCCATCTTTCGACTGCATCCCTACCAACCAATCAGCTGCTCTTAGAATATTCTCCTGATATTTGACAGGATCTTCCCTTACTAATGCGAAGGCGGCAAAACCTGTATCATCCAGATCAGGATAGTAGTCATTCGCATACTGGAATGGCCAGCCTCCGGATTTTAAATAGGGTTGATATTCTTGCCAATCTCCAGGACCATCCATCAGTTGCTTAGATACCAACCATTCCAGTGCTTTATCTACCGATACAGAAGATGTAGGGCTATCTAGTTCTTGTAGTGCACAAGAAACTAAGAGCGTATCCCAAACAGGTGATACACAAGGTTGGCAGTAAGCTTCATCTTCTTTTATGACCAATAATTTTTCAAGTGCTTTTTTGGCAGTTACTCTATGGGGATGATCTTCCGGGTACCCTAATACAATCATGGCTTCATATGCATTAACCATTGCTGGAAAGATAGCACCTAATCCATCTTCACCATTGAGTCTCTCTACAAACCATTTTTCTGCTTTTCGTATAGCTTTTCTCCTTATAAAACCAGGAATCGCAGGCTCCAACCAAAATCCAACCCGTTCAAACTTCAAAATGATCCGATTCAACCATGAACGAACAGGAAAGTAATCTCTTTCCTCTTCGGGGGGAATGGTAAATAACTCTTGTATGTGAATATTACGAGGATTTTTAGCCTTTACCTTTAAGCTACATAATATAAAAAGTGGTACCATTACCGTACGTGACCAATAGGAAACTTTTTGTAAGTGAAAAGGAAACCTTTTGGGGAAAAGTAGCGTCTCAACGGGTATAAATGGTACCCCCCTCCAGGGTATTTGCTCAAACATTGCAAGGGCAATTCTTGTAAATACATTACTTTTTGCAGCTCCTCCCTGTTGTAGGATAAATGATCTTGCCTTTTGCATAAACGATTCATCAGTATCTACTCCTGATAACTTAAGTGCATAATAAGCCTTTACGGTGCAACTTATATCTGAATACCCTCCATAAAACAAAGGCCAACCCCCATCATTACTTTGCCTTCTTCGAATGTAGGATGCCAATTTTTGCTCAAGATCAGGCTCAATCTCATCTAAAAAATGCATCATTAAGATATATTCTGAAGGGATCGTACAATCTGCCTCTAATTCAAAACACCAATGGCCATCCTCGTGCTGAAGCTCTCGCAATGCTTTTTCCGCATGTTCAAGAACGATCTTAAGTCGATACATCTCATTGGGGTCCAGGTGATTTCCTTGTGAATCAGAATTCCTTGTAGACATAAAAAGAAAGTTTGATGTTTTTGATGAAATTTTCTTTGTAGTTATTGAGATACCCTATAATATGGCACACCAGAACTCGCAAAGTAAAACAATGCTCGCAATATACTATTATGCTTTACCCAAAGATTGCTAAGTACAATCGTAGTTTTAACACTTTTGCGTGAAATCTTGACCTGACTTCCATCGCGATAATCTTGGTTAAAGTAAATTTTTCTTAGTGTCAGTATAGCCATTCCCAAGGCCCAAAGACAAAAACGTCGTATCCCTTTTTCTTTTGGGGGAATTAACAGGGTATATTCCAGTGCATTTTTTAGATGACCGTGCGCTATTCCTATCATCTTCACCAAGCCCTGTCTAAAGGAGATGGATGATGACTCAGGAGGCAAGTCTTCTAAATTAAATCCAAATTCTTCAAATATATCCCTTGGCAGCCAACATACCCCTCTTTCGTAATCATCCCATACGTCTTTCAATATATTGGTCATTTGTAAGCCCTGTCCGAATGAAACGGCAAGGTCCAGTAATTCTTCCCTTTTTTCAGCTATATCCTTCGAATAATGAGAAAATAATTCAGTTAACATTTCACCTACTACACCTGCTACATGATAACAATATGCATTGTGTGCTTCCAGCGTAGGAAGACCCAGAGGGGAAACATTCAATTGATAATATATCATTCCTTTAGACATGATGCTGACACACTTCTCCAGGGCATTCTGCTGGATCTTATCAAAGGAATGCGTGATTGAAACAACTCTGGGGAGTAGTTGAACAAGTTCTTTCTCTTCTTGAGAGGTATTAGTTGATAATTGTGGATACAATTGAGATGCAAATGCTTCAATATCTGACTTTCCTGATACGACTTCTACAAACTTTTCACTGAAATATGTTTTTTGCTCCTTCGTTAGCTTTACCTCATCTTCAATTGTATCAATTGTTCTGCATAATAAGTACGCATTGGAAATTATTTCATCAAGTGGAGAAGGTAGTTGGGGGATTGTCAATGCAAATGTCCTGGAAACACCTTGAAGTAAATAATTCTGAAGCTCAGCATCATTTAATGAACCTGTAGGAGAAGAAATATGAGGTATTGAAGACTGATCTGCAAAAGTACGGACGTCAGATTGTTTCATAAAAGCAAAAATATATAATGAATTGGTAATCTGTGTCGGTCAACTTACACCTCTATCAGATTCTTCTCTGTTAAATTTATTCGTATAAATAAACGACGTTTTTTGAGTTTTTTGCAATCTTGATTAACTTTTTTTGTATAATCATTTTGTAAGGAACAAAATTTCACAATAGTCAACCATTATTACACCTCATTAGTCTTTATTATCACATAACAACCATCATCCATTAGACTAAATACAAACGTATGCAAGTAATTTTAGCACAACCCAGGAGTTTTTGTGCAGGAGTAGTAAGAGCCATAGATATTGTGAAGCATGCATTAGAGATGTTTGGCCCTCCTGTATATGTATTACATGAAATAGTACACAATGGACATGTGCTATCAGACTTGAGGAAACTCGGTGCCATATTTGTTGAGCAAATACATGAAATTCCCAAGAATTCTGTTATCATATTCAGCGCACACGGAGTAGCAAAATCAAAATTTGACGAGGCTACCGCTCGCGAGCTTACCGTCATAGATGCTACCTGCCCACTCGTTTCAAAAGTACATCGCGAAGTAATAACCCATGCTCGACATCAACGAGAAGTTATCTTAATAGGTCACCCGGACCACGTTGAGGTTCAGGGTACGCTGGGGCAATATGCCTCTATTAGCCAACAGGGAATTTATGTAGTTTCCAACAAACATGAAGCAGAAGAGATACGCGTTTACAATCCCAATCAACTGGGTTATGTTACCCAAACAACGCTATCAATCTTTGACACTGAGGAAATAATTAATATCCTTAAGAAGCGATTTCCCAATATTAGCGGCCCTAGAAAAGACGATATTTGCTATGCCACTCAGAACAGGCAACAAGCAGTAGTGGAAATGATCAATGATATTGACATTCTGTTAGTTGTAGGTGCCCAAAACAGTTCTAATACGAATCGATTGAAAGAACTAGGCGCCAATAAAGGAGTACCTTCATATTTAATTCAATCTGCCGCAGACATTGACAGACGCTGGCTCAATCCCCAATCCAGAATTGGTATCACAGCTGGAGCTTCTACCCCTGATTATTTAGTAATAGAAGTAGTGGAATTATTGAAATCCTTAAATCCTACTGAATTAATCGAACAGGAAGCCATTCCAGAAAATGTCTCTTTTCCTTTACCGCAGATATTGAGATCATTTCAAAAGGATTATTAAAAAATTTATGTTTGCATTTCTATTTATTTATTAGAGAATTTTACATTTACATCATACTGAAAAAAAAAGAACTTATGGGAGTACCCATCCAACAACAGATAAAAATCGCATCTTATATTTTGGGAAAGAAGATAAGTGGAGTAAAACGCTATCCTGTAGTACTCATGTTGGAACCACTGTTCCAATGCAATTTAGCGTGCGCAGGTTGTGGAAAGATCGCTTATCCTAAAGAAATTTTGCAGAAAAGAATTAGTGTCGAAGATGCGTTAAAGGCCGTAGACGAATGCGGGGCACCAGTGGTATCCATACCAGGAGGCGAACCATTGATACATAATGAAATGCCTCAAATCGTTGAGGGAATTATCAAGAGAAAAAAATACGTCTACCTCTGTACGAATGCCATTCTTCTGAAAAGAAAAATTGATCAATATACTCCTTCCCATTATCTCACCTTTTCCATACACCTTGACGGTTTACGTGAACGCCATGATGAATCTGTTTGTAAAGAAGGAATTTTTGACGTGGCTGTAGAAGCCATTCATCTGGCTCTAGATAAAGGGTTCAGAGTAACCGTAAACTGTACATTATTCCAGGGAGAAGATCCTGAAGAGGTGGCTGATTTTTTCGATTATTGTATGAAATTAGGCGTAGAAGGTGTTACCATTTCACCTGGTTATAGTTATGAACTCGCGCCGCGCCAGGATGTATTTCTTCCACGCACACAAAGTAAGCAATTGTTTAGAGATATCTTTCGATTGGGTAAACAACGGAATTCACGCTGGCGCTTCAATCAATCAGACCTCTTTCTAGATTTCCTGGCAGGGAACCAGACCTACCAGTGTACTCCGTGGAGCAACCCTACGTATAATGTTTTCGGATGGCAAAAGCCTTGCTATTTACTTGTTAATGAAGGATATGCCCCTAGTTTTAAGGCTCTGATGGAAGAGACAGAATGGGATAAGTACGGCGTGGGACGAAACCCAAAATGCGATAATTGTATGGCTCACTGTGGGTTCGAAGGTACAGCAATTGAAGATGCAGTCAGCAATCCG
>CAZZEC010000221.1:2882-8034 GCA_964652565.1 uncultured Bacteroidia bacterium | reverse complement strand
CTGGTTCGATAATCAATGTATCCCCTTCATTTACGAATACGAATCCATCCAAAATGTATTCTGTATCAGCAGTCCATGTAGTAGTACCTGCTCCCGTGTTGTCAACCACTCTTTGAGTACCTACTACTTGTTCAGCAACGGGAAACTCAACGACTGTTCCATCAGGAAGTGCAGCTAACAAAGCAAAACCAGCACCACCCTGGTTGTCCAAAGGACTTAGGAAACCAGAAGCAAATACAACAGCAGCTCCTCCACCTAATCCAGAAAGATCAACTGTGTACGATTCAACCACTGCGTCATTATCGTCAGCCAAGGTAACGTCTAATGTATAAGAAGCAGCAGGAACAGTAAGATATCCTGCAGAGAATGATCCATATACCAGATCATCCACTAATACAGCACCGTCGTTTACGACGTCTACTCCAGGAGCATCAGTAGCTCCATGGTATGCAGCGAATGCTACACTATCAGCACCTGCAGAAGTCTGAGCAGGATTAAGGATAGCTAAAGTAAAGCCGATATCAGCATTTGCAGATGTATCAAAGTCGTCTGGGTTTAATACACCTGTAGCCATAACTACATATGACTCATCTGGAGTAAGTGTTACTGGAAACTCAGCAAGAATTTGTTCTGCTCCTACTAATCCATCATCATCTTCTTCTTCACTTGTTCCAGGTGCTACACCAATTAAAATTTCTGCTCCAGCAGGTAAATCAAGAAATTCTGTTGCAGTACGATATGCTACATCATTCAGCGCTAATACACTATCGATGTAGATATCAACAACATTTGCTGCAGGATCACCCGAATTATGGATTACCTGCACGCTAGCAGTTTCCTGCGCATGCAGGAATACTCCTGACATAAGCAGTAATAATAGATAAAGTTTTTTCATTGTGAAATAATTTAGATTTAATTGAAACTATCTATGTTCATGAGATTTCGAACAAACTAATATCCTGATGTTAAGGCAATGTTAAGACGCAATAAAATTTGTTTAAGGAAAACATAATAAAACTTAAATAAAATGGGCTATCTTTTATTAAGGATAGCCCATTTTACATTTCATTAGCGTATTTGGTAGGACAGACTCAGTGAGTAACTGGTTCCTACTTTATAATTTTGATAAATATACTCTTGTCCTAGATATTCCTGAGTTTGCTTATACTCAGGATTTAGCAAATTATTGGCACGGAATCTTACCGCAAAATTGCCAAAGGCTTTTCTAATAGAAAAGTTCAGTAGCCCTCTGGGTTGTTCGTAGACATCGGGGTTGATCCCACCTACAACAGAAATCCGCTCTCCAAAGATATTGTAGCTCAAACTCGCACGAATCCCGGCATCAAGGTCATCTACGTAAGCTAATTCCGCATTAATGGCAAATGGTGATTGACCATACAGTGGTCTACGATCTTCTCTTTCAGGGTCGACGGATTGTATAAGCGCCAATTCGTCAGCATCAATGTCTACACGCGAACGTATAAGAGAGGCATTACCACCAAGTTGGAAGTTTGCCAGGCTAGGCGAAAGGAATTCCAGTGTCTTTCTGAATTCAAATTCAAGTCCCAATGCTTCAGCACTACCTACGTTTTCGTATGTTAACTCAAGGTTAGCTGCTTCTGGGTTAATTACCTTTTCAATAGGATCTTGAAAATTTTTATAGAAAGCACTTACCGTTACGAGTTCACTTGGCGAGGGAAACCATTCCCATCTCAGGTCGAAGTTGTCGATCAGTGTGCGATCGAGGTTGGGATTACCGATTAAGAGGAAGTCCCCAACGAAGTCAAACGACACGAAAGGAGAGAATTCGCGGAAAGTAGGTCTGGCCAAAGTACGTGCATAGCCTGTCCTAACATTCATATTCTCTTCGATTGCAAATATTAAATGAGCTGCTGGGAGAAAGTCATCCAGATCCAATTCCCCAGGATCTAGATCTGCATCTCTTGAAGTAGTTGTAGCATCTGTTTGCTCATACCTGATTCCACCTATACCTTTTAATCTAGCTGTAAATGGTATTTCAGCCATAGCATATACCCCTATGATCGTCTGTTCGCCATCATATGCATTGCGATCTTCAGATGCATCCTGAACAAATAATCTTTCTCGAACGATTCCTCCTGACCCTATGGATTCGACGAACACTCCTAAATTGGATTCTGCAAAATATGCTGCGGGACGTCCATTGTATCTTTCTGCAGCCTGTCCCTCTCTGAATTCAAATCTAAGCTCCTCGAAGTCTCTTTGTCTATCTGTGTAAGCACCCCCAAATTTGATTTTCCCTTGTTGATCACCAGCCCCCTGGAAGGGTATCTCAAAGTTTACTTTGATATCATAATTTTGCTCATCCAGACTACGGAAGAATCTATTTGGCGGAGGATACAGGTTGGGCTGGATATCGAAAATGGTATCGCCACTACTCAATCTAAAATCATTACTGAAGAATCTTAAGTCAGGTTCTTCCTGGCGAGAGTCAGTATAAGATGCGATCCAGTCCATGTTAAATTTTGCATCCTGCCCTTCTCCACTGCCAAAAGCGTGATCCCCTTCTAACTGAAATACGTCCATGCTACGCTCAATATATCCCAGTGTACGCGTTTGGAATTGCAGATCAAAGTCATCACTGGGGATAGGTCCTACCATCGCGCGCGCACTACTTGATCCACTTTGATTGTGCATGTAATTAAAGCTAAACTTATGTGCAGTACGAGGTTTATAAGATAATTTCACCAAAGTTCCCCATAATACCTCTCGTCCTCCTTGCTCATCATCGAGTTCCAGTTCACGGTTTAACGTTTCAGTGATATTACCTGGTGAACTCGTATTTTTCCATCTACCTGTCTGACCATCATCGTAATAGTTGTAATTACTTCTATAAGTCAAGCTAGCAATATATCCAAAGGGTCTGCCAAATAGATTGAATTGATCCCCCAAAGAAATCTGATAATTTTGATTGAGTGAAGACTGATCTCTGTTGGGGAAAATAGGTGTATCAAAGGACTTACTTGCACGATCCAGGTCATTAATAGTCTGAGCGTCGCTCGCGTCGAATGTCCTACTGGGTACTCCTCCTCTGTCTTGCAATTCCTGTATGAAACCCGGTAACTCACGGGTACCATCATCATAACCCAGCCAATCCGTATCACCCGTCTGATATGTTAGAAAATTGTCCTCGAAACTGGCCTGTGTATTCACACCAAATGAAGCTGAAGCATTAAGCTGAAATCTATCGGGAAAGT
The DNA here is from genome assembly GCA_964652565.1 of uncultured Bacteroidia bacterium. Classification (GTDB taxonomy): domain Bacteria; phylum Bacteroidota; class Bacteroidia; order J057; family J057; genus JBCCTX01. The sequence continues at coordinate 4,798 of CAZZEC010000221.1, read as the reverse complement.
CCTTGGTACGGACGTCTATCAAACCTCCTGCGAAATTACCTGGTAAGTCAGGAGTAAAGTTCTTATAGACAATCACATTATCTATAAGATTAGAAGGAAAGATGTCCATCTGAACAGTATTTCGATTGGGGTCCAAACTGGGTAGTTCTGCTCCGTTCAATGTACTTTTGCTATATCTATCACCTAATCCGCGTACATATACATATTTCCCCCCCTCGACGGTCACACCTGTAATCCTTTGCATGGCTGAAGCCACATCTGGATCCCCTGTGCGTTGAATAAGGTCCACTGAAACACCATCAATGGTATTGATGGAATTACGTTTTTGATTGTATAGTGTAACAGTAGAAGCTTGGCTCGCCCTAGCCACAATTTCCACCTTTAGGTCTTCGCGAATCTGCATATCTTGAAACAATAGTGTTTCATTGAATACAACCTCTTCCTCAGCAGCAGCAACTTGTAGCGTATCATCAATATAGGATACGTATGAAATGATTAATGTATAATCTCCAGGAGCTGTGGTAATAGTGTAAGATCCTTCCAGGTCGGTATATGCACCGCCTTTCATGGTCGCTCCTTCGAACATCCTTACCGTTGCTCCGAGCAGTACTTCTCCGGATTCCCCATCTGTAACTTTTCCTCTGATAGTGGCTGTTTGGGCGTTTCCGGATACCCACATTCCCATCATCAGAAGTATTATTCCTAATGTTTTGTGTAACAATTTGATCATAATGCTTGCTTAGTATTTAAAATCCAGGTTCTACGTGCAATTTTCGTAAATAGCATTAAAAAGAAGACTCCGTGAATGTTAAATAATTGTTAACATAACGTTTTATTAATGTTTGAATCATTATTTTTGGACTTATCCACAATGATTATTGCCTATATCCGTTCGCACTATAGAAGAAACGATTTAACCATTCTATCTACCCGTCTATGTTTACATATTAGGATATTTATATACATAAAAATATATTTACCTTACAATATATTTATTACGAGTTGGTCATGCGCAAAATTATTCTCACACTCGGACTATTAATTTGGGGCATTTATCTGGTTGCCCAATTTGATCCTGCGTCTTATGAAAGGACTTCCAATTATCATGAACAAACCCGTTCTGCTTCATGGGAACAAAATATCTCTGCTCAAAGAAATATAGAACGAGATATCAATCTTCTCATCGAAGAATATCCGCAACTCTCCTCCGAAGCACAAGTTCAAAGTGAACGTCGTATCATATTTCTTCTTCACGAGCTGTTAGACTTAAAAATCACTGAAAAGGAACGCGAAGTAGAACAACTTGACAAAGAGTTGAAGCTCATGCAGCAAAGCGACTTGTATCAGAAAAAGCAAGTGGAAATACACAGCCTCCAGGAGTCTCTCCTCAAAGTGAAGCAAAATCTGGAATACAGAAAAAGACATAAGTCTGAAATTGTAAGGAACAGACTTGCTCAATTATTAGGGACAAACTGATTTGAAAGCATCATCATTTAAGCCTAGTCAAGTGTATCTATTGTAAATAGTTATCTCTCTAATCTACATGATAACCGAGAGCCTTCTATTTCCCTCTGCCTTCCAGCATCACAATGATGGTATACAGCATGATTTTTAAATCCAGTGCTAAAGACATCTGCTCCATGTATAATATATCATACTTCAATCGCTCCAGCATTTCTTCAACTGTCGATGCATATCCATACTTCACTTGTCCCCAAGAAGTTATCCCCGGCCTGACTTTGTGTAGATGACGATAGTGTGGGGCATGGTCTACAATTTGATCTATGAAAAACTTGCGCTCTGGTCTTGGCCCCACAATACTCATATCCCCTTTGAGTACATTCCAAAACTGAGGAATTTCATCCAATCGGGTTTTCCTCAAAAACTTCCCTGTACGTGTAATTCTTGGATCATCT
>CAZZEC010000221.1:0-2782 GCA_964652565.1 uncultured Bacteroidia bacterium | reverse complement strand
AGTATATGTGTTATTTTAGCAGTCCCTACGATATAATCGTATATACCAGGAACAATTTTAATATTTGCAGAAGAACGCCCTGCCAACTCGATTACTTTTGGCAATAGTGAAGATTCCATTTTGTCCAGGGCAATAATGATTTCTTCAATATTGTGGTCCTTACATATCTCCAGCATATCCTCTAGTCTACCCAACTTCATTAACTGGTCCCCGAAGGTATTAATAGTATATGCCTGTGGACATACATAGCCCAGAAACCGATACCCTAACCAGCGATTTGTATGCTCTAATCGATCATATATTTTGTATGCTTCTTCCCCACAGCCTACCATAAGTGTTGGAAACCCGATTTTTCTTCTTCTAATGAGAATATTGGTCCGCGATGTAAGCATCATTCTCAGGATAGCTGTACATCCAAACTGCAGTAAAAACAGACGTGTCATGTATACACGATAGGCATTAAAAGGAATATTTTCAGGGTCCAGCGGAGTATCTAATACTACCACAAAGAAGAAAGCAATTACACCGATGAGCGTCCACTTGAATACTGCGAAAAGTTCTTCTACCCTCGAACGTCTAAATGGTTTGTGGTATAAACCAGCTACCGCATAGATGATTACCCAGTAAATAGTCATAATTGTAGCTATGACTATTTGGTGTACATCTACTTTTCCTGACTCCAAGAATAATTCTCCTCTGAATTGAGCATATAACATCCACGCAATGTAAGCGGCAACTACATCCAGTAGAAGATATAACATGCTTTGTCGCTGTTTCTTTGTCATTCGCGGTGGATATTCCTTACTTATTCTTTTCTTTAGAGGCCTTTAATGATTGGTAAAAATCGACCAAATCTTTCCCTATCTTTTTATTGTCAAATTTTTGCTCAATCAATTCTCTGGCTTGTGAACCCAATAATTTTCTCATCTCGGGTTTCTCAATGAGAATAGATATATATTTTACAAAACCTTGTGCATCATCTCCGATAAACGCGTGCTTTCCATGTACGGGATCAATACCCTCCACCGCAATACTCGTAGCAACTATAGGCCTTTTTAGTACCATTCCCTCTACTATTTTTACTCTCATACCACTTCCCGTAAATAATGGAACGATCATAATATCATTTTCTGTCATAAACCTGTAGGCATTTTCTACTTCTCCAGCCACGTTGATATTTGATTGTCTGGTAAAACGGTATCTTGTAGGCATGTTTCTCCCTGCTATGTTAAGTTGGGCTTGAGGATATCTAGCCTCAATAGTAGGCCATACTTTTTTCAAAAACCAGTCCAATCCTTCGCTATTTGGCATCCAATCCAATGCACCTATATAAAACAACGAACACTTAGTATCACTTGCTGCAATGGGTGTCCCCTCTTCATTTTCCAGCTCATATATTCTATCCATATTAATGCCTATGTTTATGGTTTTCACAGGCAATGAGGTACCTATCTTTTTAATTTTCTTTTCATCTCTTTGAGAAACAGGTAAGATAGCATCTAAAGATGCATCTTTGAATATACCGGTTTCATAGGCTCTAATTCTCTCAGCAGTAATATCAAAATAATATTTCCGTATCGGAGAGGGTTCATTGGAGGCCTTTCTCTCCCATATTTCGTGTTCAATATTGTGAGCACGAAGTAACACGATAGCTTGCTCCTGGTGCTTGCGAATGGTATTTAGGTACGCAGAAAGGTATAGTGTCTCAATCTGTATAATGTCAAATGTTCTTTCTTTTAACAATCCTTCAAGTGCCGTACGAAATCCTTTTGAATCGAATCTTTCAACATGATAAGAGGTTTTGCTGAAAAGAAGATTAGCCAATGCATCTATACTACTTGGCGTTGTATCAATATCTACTGCATGGAATTCTGCTAATTTCAGGACTTCATCAGGCAGATTTCTTACATGTACATAATGCTTGGGCGTATTCATAGCCATTACTGTAACATCGTGTCCTTGTTCATACAGCGTCTCTATCAAGTTAAACATGGCTATAGATCCTCCATCCTTAGGAGGAAAGGGAAATCTCACGCATAGCATCAAAATTTTAAGATTCATGGATCAAATTTCTATGGCTGGAAATCATTTTCCAAATCTTATGCTTACATGACCCAAGAAAGCATTTTCAAAAATGAACAATTTTAATTATTTTATATAAAATTAATACTTATTTAACACTGGCTACTATGAAATACTACTCATCTCACCAGATTAAAAATGTAGCCCTCGTCGGAAGTTCTAAGTCCGGAAAAACCACACTTGCTGAAAGCATGATGTATGAGGGCGGTGTACTCAAACGCATGGGCACTATAGAAGATGGTAATACAGCTTCTGATTTTCATGCGATAGAGCAAGAGAGAAAAAACTCGGTTTACACCTCTGTATTGCATACAGAGTGGCGAGGAAATAAAATTAATATACTAGATACGCCAGGTTTAGACGATTATATAGGAGAAGTAATTACTTCTCTCAGAGTTTCAGATACGGTATTAATGACGCTCAATGCACAACACGGTGTAGAGGTAGGCACTGAGATCATGTGGCGATATATTGACAAATATCATAAACCCGTAATTTTCATAGTAAATCAAATAGATCACCCCAAAGCAGATTTTGATCAAACGCTAGAGCAAGTATCACAGCACTTTAGTACCAAGGTAGTACCTGTACAATATCCTTATGATGATGGTTCACCTTGTTCGGCCATCATCGATCTACTCAAGATGGTCATGTACAAATTCCCGCCTGAAGGCGGAAAACCTAAAAAAATGCCTATTCC
>CAZZEC010000220.1:0-8042 GCA_964652565.1 uncultured Bacteroidia bacterium | reverse complement strand
AATAAGGCAAAAGCCCACGGTTGGGAATTGAAATTTGAAATCCTGCTTCAATCCGTTGATGAAATTGAACCCTACACTGATATTTTCCCCCATATTTTTATTAACTTACCTGATATAGAAACACTCTCATTGTTGATCAAAGATCGTTCATTTGATCCATTTGGGATAGCATTCCGCGAAGAAGCAGAGGAAAAGGCAGGGTTATTAGATTATGATAAAATAGATAACTTCTGGGAAACCATTCGGATGGAAGCATAAAAATCAAGGCAAATGCACTAAAATCATTAATAGCTACTAATCAGAAACTTACATTTATCCAATGTATAAATACTTTAACTGTAACCAATTGATAATGAATTATTCATGAAATTTGGTGCGTTCGCCCTTATAAAAATCCTTGACCAGTTGTGGTATTTCCACTAATATGTCATACATTTTGATATATTAAGTAGATATTTATATAATACAATACTTAGAATACGTATAGTTTAAGGCAACAATACTACTCATGAAAAGAAGATCATTTATTCAAACCGCAGGTACTACGGCTTTGGGAGCCGGATTAGTATCGCATTCACTTCCACTATTTAGCACTCCTTCACCCAATGAGACTATTCGTGTAGCCATTATGGGTACTAACAGCAGAGGAGCATACTTGGCAGATCGATTTTCAAAAAGAGAAAACACAGAAATCGTATATGTCTGTGATCCTGAAGATGCAGCAAGAGCAAAAGGTGTGAAGCGCGTAGAGGATTCAGTAGGAAAAACCCCCAAAGGAATTAAAGATTTTCGTCAGGCTTTAGATGATCAGGATATTGATGTATTAGTAATTGCAGCACCTGATCACTGGCATGCTCCTGCTGCCTTGATGGCTCTTCAGGCAGGTAAGCATGTATATGTTGAAAAGCCCTGTGGCCATAATCCTCGCGAAGGGGAAATGTTGATCGATGCTCAGAAGAAGTATGGGCTAAAAGTACAAATGGGAAACCAGCAGCGTTCTGATGCTCGCTCTCGAGAACTCAAGCAAATGATTGATGAGGGTGCCTTAGGGGAAGTTTATTTTGCTAAGGCTTTTTACGCAAACGGTAGAGGATCTATTGGAACAGGTAAAGTAGCTCCTGTACCAGCGAATTTGGATTGGAATCTATGGCAAGGACCTGCTCCCCACGTATCTTTTAGAGACAACATCGTTCATTACAATTGGCACTGGTTCTGGCGTTGGGGTACGGGAGAAGCGTGCAACAACGGAACCCATGAGATAGACGTAGCTAGATGGATGTTAGACGTCGATTATCCGATTGCCGTGCAATCTTCAGGAGGTCGCTATCACTTCAAAGATGATTGGGAATTCTACGATACACAATATTTAACCATCGATTGTCCAGATAATAAATCTATTGTCTGGGAAGGAAGAAGCTGTAATCCTTTTCCTATCGAAGGAAAGGGTAGAGGGTGTACGATCCATGGTACCGAAGGATCTGCTCTTGTTGACCGTAGCGGATATATTATCTATGATATGGATAATAAAGTAGTAAAAGATATGATGGGTAAGCAAATTGATTCTTTAGATACAAGTGGAGCAGAAGACTCAACATCCACTCACATCCAGAACTTTTTAGACGCAATACGTGAAGATAAAGCTCAAAACTCTACGTTGGAGGAAGGTCATAAAAGTGTATTACTGTGTCATTTAGGTAATATTGCACAAAAGGTTGGACGCAAACTCGATATAGATCATAGAAATGGTCGCATCATGGATGACAGCGAAGCAATGAAAATGTGGAGCAGGGAGTATGAAATCGGATGGGAAATGAGTGTGTAACGCGAATGTTGGACTAGGTCTGTAGAAAAATCTCAGATTTTGAAATCAATAAGATAATTTCAATTGTTCTATTTGAGTCATCCTTAAGGGTGACTCTTTTTGTATCAACAAACTATTGACAGCGTATTGGGTGCCAATAAACTATATTGAGCTTTATTACAAGTACCTATCAATTATACACTATGAATATTCTCATTACTGGCGGCACAGGGTTTATCGGAGGTAAACTCGTACAATCATTAGCCAAGGATCAACATACACTCACTATTCTCACTCGGAGCGACAGAACATCAAAAAATCAATACATCTCTTACCGAACATGGGATGGAAAAAAAATGCCCCCTGCTATAGGTCTGTATGATGTAGTCATCAATCTTGCTGGTGCAGGTATTGCAGATGAAAGGTGGAGTGAAACGCGCAAACAGTTGATCTTATCCAGTCGCGTCGACGTTACTAAAGCTTGTGTGGACTACATCAATGCTAGTCCTAAGCCTCCTCAAGCGTTTATTTCGGGTTCTGCTGTTGGGTATTATGGAGGTAATGCAGAAGGAGAAAAAACGGAGGATTCACCTGCGGGAGAAGATTTCCTCGCAGAAGTCTGTGTAAAATGGGAAGAAGCAGCGTTGAAAGCTCAATGTAGAACTGTTTTATTGCGGACCGGAGTTGTATTAGGGAACAATGGAGGAGCTTTTCCTCTGATGTCAACAGCCTATAAGTTTTTCCTGGGAGGAAAATTTGGATCTGGGAGACAAGGTTTCCCCTGGATTCACATTGACGACGAAGTCGATGCTATACGGTTCTGCATTGATCAGTCAGAGCTGGAAGGACCTGTGAACCTTGCCGCTCCTGAAATCGTGGACCAAAAAACGTTTTCTCATCAACTGGGAAAAGCATTGAATCGCCCTGATCCGTTTATTGTTCCCAAGTTCATGTTAGACGCTGTATTTGGTCAGAGATCCGTATTATTTTGGGGAGGTCAGAAAGTGGTACCCCAAAAGCTGAAACAGCACGGATTTACCTTCAAATATCCCGAATTGACCCCTGCGCTTCAATCCTTAGTTGACTGATTATTGAGAGAGTTTTTTAATATTATTTTTTCGAAATAAAAAGCCCTGACTAAATAAATCTATTCACTCCGCAGAGATTCTACCGGATTACCAGTAGCTGCTTTAAGGATCGTCGAAGTTGTAGTTGCATATCCAACGGCGAATATGATCATTGCACCTAATAGTGCTGAGATAACCCCCATGGGTATGTGATCAGGATAGATAAGAGAAATAAGCATATCTGTGAGAAAAGCTCCCCCCATAGCTCCCAAAAAGGCTGAAACAGCGAGTATGATGACAAACTCTCGATTAATTAGATTAACAATATTCTTTACACTAGCTCCTAACACTTTTCGTACCCCAATTTCCTTCGTACGTTTAGTAATATTGAGCGAGGTCAATGCAAATATCCCTGATAAGGAAAGGATTGTTCCCAAGATAGTGAGAAATAAACAAATCTTATTAAACACGGTATGTACCTCACGTTCATTTCCCATTACAATCTCATCATGATATTGACTACTAAAAGGTCTACTAGAAAAATTTTCCGTCCATATAGATTTTATGTATTCCTGTATTTCTTCCAAGTCTGAAGGAGCCGCATTTATGGCCATCATCTGGTATTCCTCAGGCACAACTGGAAAATATATGACAGATTGTTCTTCACTGAAACTTTGTAGATTTCCCCGATGACTGTTGACAATACCCACGATTTGCCTGACTTTATCATTCAATACTACCTGTTGGGTAAACGGATCTTCTATCCCTGTTTTCTCAAGAAATGCTAGGTTTACAATGGCAGTTTGTGTTACATCATAGTCACTAGGAAGATTAAATAGCCTGCCTTCAATAAGTTCTAAGCCCACTGTTTCCATATAATTTTCTCCCACTCCCATTACAAGAGTTTCAAAAGTCTTATCGCCAATATCCACAAAATGTCCGTAACTCCTGTGTATGTGGGTATTTGTAACTCCGACACGATCTACTTTCGGATGAGATCGCAGCTGATCTTTTAATATTTCAAAATCTGTTTTGCCATCAATTGCTAGTGTCAGTAGTCTATCTTTTTCATATCCAAAATGTATGTTCTCCTGGTACTGTAGATTTCTGTAAAATATTATTCCTCCAGCTAAAAACACTACACTTAATGCAAATTGTCCACCGAGCAACACCCGACTAAACCATGTGGTCCCTTTTATTTTTAAGGTTCCTTTAACAAGTGCTACTGGATTCAGCTTGCTGTTATATAGCGCAGGATATGTGCCTGCAATCAAAGATGTTACAAATACAGCAATAACCACTGCTATCACCAGGTTTACTCCATTTAAGTCTTCTCTTGTATAATCCCAATCCACCATGGAAACAAACTCATCTATAAGTAGGATAGAAATCATTGAACCTAATATGAGCGCAAATACCAATACTAGAAATGTCTCAGAAAGGAATTGCATAAATATCTGTTTTCTCACTGCGCCAATGGCTTTTCTTACTCCGATCTCTTTAACCCTTTTGGAAGTCATAGCAAGGGAAGTATTAGTCAGATTGAAACAGGCAATTAACAAGATCATTAGAGCCATGGGTAAAAACATGAGCAATCCTTCGGGAGGCATTCTTATGTCTATATACATACTATTAATTTCACCACTGTGATAAGAGGAAAGAAAAGGAACTAACTGATAGGATTGGACTGTCTCATCCGTTTTCGCTTGATCCCTCATCGGAATATATTGTTCAAGTTGTTTGGATATGCTAGGGGCTAGTTGAGGATCACTTAATTTGAAAAAGGTAGCAGGATCCCTCCATTCTCCCCATTCATTAGGAGAATAATCATAGACATCTAGAAAATGCTCAAATCGTAAGAGGGCATCAAAGTTAAAAGTAGTATTGGAAGGAATTTTTGCCAAAACTCCACCGACTTCAACTGATAACTGCTTTTCATTATTAAAATAGATAAATAAAGTTTGACCTAAGGGGTTTTGGTCGGGAAATAGTTTGTCGGATAAATCTTCTGAGATAAATATACTATTCCGATTCTTGAATCTATCGTATTCTCCTTTGATCAAAGGAAATTCAAACATCTCAAAGAATGCACTATCAGCAAATCTGAAAAATTGGAACTTGCTTTCATTATCTTGAATAATATATCCTTCCCTATCTGCATACCTTGTGTATTGCTCGATTCCCGAAAAGTTGATCGCAGCCTCTGTCGCAAGAGGGATAGGCGCACCTACTTCCCGCCATTCATTACCTGATTGATTAATACCCATAGCATGTATCCTAAATATGTCAGCTACTTTCTGGGGTTCATGAAAGCTATCAAACTCATAATTGTATGCGAACATAGTATAGGCTACAATGCAGCAAGCCAAGGCAATACCTAGTCCTAAGGTATTGCTTAATAGATATAACTTATTCTTGGCAAATACCCTAAGTGAGATTTTGAAATAATTTTGATACATGGCTAAATATGTTGGATGTGAAGGTTGTATATGTCGAATAGCAAACGGCCGTAAATAGTTGAATACCTGATACCAATAGTCTAGCTTAGCTTTTAAAGGAGTAGACCTTTCCAGTCTGAAGTAAAACATCTCATCCAGGTCCCCTTGTACCTCTTCAGCAATCCTTGTCTTGAGGAACCACATGAGAAAACGTTGGGCGAGTTTTGGGGGATAGTGTTCTTCTTGCTTTTTCTCTTCCATGACAAGCAGATTAGATACCTAAATTGAGATTGTCTAGCGATAACTTAGGGTATTGATTCCAGAGAGAGATCCTCAGATCCCGAGCAGCGACCAATGCTCCCTCACCTACTGCTGTAATGGAATAAATACGTTTTCTTCTTCCCCCACGACGTGCTGATGTGCCTCCCATTTCTGAAGTTAAAAATCCTTTTTCTTCCAGTCGATTGAGGGTAGCATGTACGGCACCTATGGATACCTTTCTTCCTGCTTGTGTCTCAAATTCTTCTACGAGCTTAAAGGCATAGGCTTCCTCCCCAAGTATTCCTACCAACAAGAGAATGACTTCTTCAAATTCACCAAGACGAGTTTCTTTCATTTTGTTTCTAGATTGTAGATCAAATATAGAAAAAGAATTTGATTTATTCTACAATGTAGAAAGAAATTCTAGGAATAACCCCTCAAAACGGATACCCAATCGCCAGATGCCATACTATATTATCTGCCCGCCAAGTATTATTGAAGGGAGCTATATCATCAAACACCCATTGAAAGCCTTCCTCAAAGATAGGTTTTCGGAGGGGAAAGGCTGCATCCAAACGGATTACAAAGTAACTGACATCCAGTCGTAGTCCCACACCCGTACCCACGGCTATTTCATTCCCAAAAGTGTTGAGGTCAAATTCCCCTTCTTGCTGCTCTCCGATGGTTTCATTGAGCAGCCAGATATTTCCTGCATCAATGTAAGCAGCCCCTTCAAAATAGGTCCCTATATCAAAACGATATTCTGCGTTGAATTCTAGCAAGATATCTCCTGTCTGGTCGAAAAAATTCTCTTGCCGAAACTCGGGATTGACAAAACTCCCAGGGCCCAACTGTCGGAGCCTAAATGCTCTTAGGCTGTTAGAGCCTCCGATAAAAAACTGCTCACTGTAGGGCGCGACTTCCGAATTTCCATAGGGCGCGACCAGCCCCCCAGCAAATCTGAATGCCCAGGTATGTTTGCGACGTTGTAGATAATATCTGGCGTCGGCAATCACTTTTCCAAACTGACTAAATGTAGTTCCCAGGATGCTGTAGGGTTGCTCTCCATTATTGAGCAAATTAGTCGCTATGTATGGCAAATTTCCCGCAAACTTAAGATTGCCAGAAAAGAAAAAATAAGGCTTGACTTCACCTATTTCTTGTGTAGAATAATTGATCCGATAATATCCCCCTAGAATAAGAAAATCCTCCAGACTATTTTTAAGCCTGGGATTGTCATCCAACAGAACTGCAAATTCTTCGTCCAGATTAGATGTCTGGTTCAAACTCACTGAAAGTGGAGCCAGTGTGTGCTGCAACTTCCTACTAGTCCTCCAATCATATACCATTTCGCTAGTCAAACGATTGATCGTAAAGAAATTGGATCTTATTTGAAATGCATTGGACAAATTGAATCGGGTTCGGGCTACATAATCCTGATATTGAGGTTGAAATGTAAATGGTGAAATGATATGAGGAATAGACAGAGAGGCACCTACTGTAAGTTCAAGCGTATTGATAAAATCACCCGTGTTTCCCAATTGTGTTTCAGCTCCGACTGAAAAGTTGAGGTCCAGCCTTTCGGCCCCACTGAAAAGATTCCTGTCTGTATAATTGATAGATGAGAGGATACCCAGATAGCTTCCAGAGCGTGTATTCGTTTCAAAATCTATTCGAATATCTCTTACTTGTGCAGGAGTTAGAAAAAAAGCGCGATCCAGAAAATATATACCGCCTTCTTCACGTGTAGAAGTCCGCACATTGATAAACTTAAAGATACCCAAATCTTGAAGATAACTGATTGTGCTACTTTGCAATCTCCCATCATAGATTTCGCCTGATTTCCCCTTAATTGCCCGGCTCAGTAATCTCTCTCTTGCAAAAAGATGATGTTCTATGATCTCTAATTGATCGTAAACTAAGGTGTCATATTCCACAGCAGAAGTTCTGGTAAGGGAATAGGTAGGAAATACTACGGTATTACCAAATTGATACCTCACGAGTTCACTGCTATCAATCCGAGGCTTCCATCGGAGATATAGGTCCAACGAATCAATGGATTCAATGGTAGTATCTATATAGTAGTAGATATCATTTTGACTAATCCCATAATATCCGTTTTGACTGGCCAGCGTAGATAATCTCAATCGCTCATCTTCCAAATTATTCACTAAATAGTTTTTGCCTTCCTCTAGTAAAGATTTTTTTTCATACCCTCGAGTCATATCTGCAAGAACTTTGGGTTGTTCAGGTAAAAATATATTCCTGATTTTATATCTTTTAGGGGCCTGAACCTGATACACCGCACTCACCTTTTGACCTGAAACGATAGTATCCAGGTCCACTATGCAGTTGAGATATCCTTGATCTTCCAGATATTTCTTCAGAACTAAGCTACTACGATTTGAGATAATAGGGTCGTACAGTACAGGAGGTTCGCCTAGCTTGTATTTGAGAAAATACATAAACCCTTTC